>NZ_JASCPM010000001.1:0-218830 GCF_029960215.1 Pseudomonas sp. PS01301
GGCAGAGCCCGCTCCCACATTCTGGTGCGAGGGCACCCTTCGCGGACATAGCTTGCTTCTGCTTCCCTGTGGGAGCGGGCTCTGCCCGCGAAAGCCACACCGCGCTTCGCCTGACACAGCGCATTCCAGAAGCAGGGTCAGCCGCGTTCGGCCGGTACCGAGGACAGTTCGAACGGGCTGCTGCTGCGGCGCTGGTTGCGGTCTTCGCGGGGGGTGGCGCCGAAGAAATTGCGGTAGGCACTGGAGAAGTGCGGCCCGGAAGAAAACCCGCACGACAGGCCGATCTGGATGATCGACTTGCTGGTCTGCATCAGCATCTGCCGAGCCTTGTTCAGGCGCAGCTCAAGGTAGTACTGGCTCGGCACCCGATTGAGGTACTGCTTGAAGATGCGCTCCAGCTGACGCCGCGACACACACACGTGCTGGGCGATCTCGTCGGTGGTCAACGGTTCTTCGATGTTGGCCTCCATCAATAATACCGCCTGGGTCAGCTTCGGGTGGCTGGAGCCCAGGCGATTCTGCAGGGGAATGCGCTGGCGCTCCCCGCCTTCGCGGATACGCTCCACCACCAGTTCCTCGGAGACCGCCCCGGCCAGTTCGGCGCCATGATCGCGGGCCAGCACCGCCAGCAGCAGGTCGAGCACCGACAGACCGCCGCAGGCCGTCATGCGGTCGCGATCCCAGTCGAACAAATGGCTGGTGGCGATGACCTTGGGGAAGCGCTCGGCGAAATCATCCTGCCAGCGCCAGTGCACCGCCGCGCGATAACCGTCGAGCAGCCCCAATTGCGCCAGCGGGTACACCCCGGCCGACAGTCCACCGACCATGCAGCCTGCTCGGACGGTTTGCTTGAGCGCGGTGGACAGTGCCGGCGCCAACGCCGCCGGTGGCTCGTCGGCCAGCAGAAACAGCTTGTGGCACCCTTCCAGGCGACCGTTCCACGCCTCCCCCGGCAGCTGCCAACCACCCGGCACGGGCGGCTCGGCCTGCAGGAACAGCAACTCGTAGGTCACGTCCGGGTGCACCTTCTGCGCCACCCGCAGGGCCTCCTCGGCCAGCGCCAAGGTCAGGGCTCGCGTGCTGGGCCAATAGAGGAAACCGATTCGTTGGGCTGTCATCTGATGCGGACCGAAACCTTAAGTATCAAAAACCGAATGGGACATGGTACTGCGCCGGATCAGGCATGCCTGCCCTGCCCACACGAAAACACTCGGCAAAATGTTTCAAGCAACGATCACTTGAGGCTGCCGGACAAAAACTGCTGCAACCGCTCGGAGCGCGGATTGGCCAACACCTCGCGGGGGTCACCGGTCTCCTCGACCAGCCCCTTGTGCAGGAAGACCAGCTGGTTCGAGACTTCGCGGGCAAAGCCCATCTCGTGAGTCACCACGACCATGGTCCGCCCTTCCTGGGCCAGGGCCTGCATCACCTTGAGCACGTCACCGACCAGCTCAGGATCCAGCGCCGAAGTCGGCTCGTCGAACAGCATCACCTCAGGCTCCACCGCCAGCGCGCGAGCGATGGCCACACGCTGCTGCTCGCCGCCGGACATGTGCCCCGGATAGGCATCCTTGCGGTGCGCGACGCCGACCTTGGCCAGATAGTACTCGGCTTTCTCCAGGGCTTCCTTCTTCGAAACACCCAATACGTGCACCGGCGCTTCGATGATGTTTTCCAGCGCGGTCATGTGCGACCACAGGTTGAAGTGCTGGAACACCATCGACAGCCGCGAGCGCAGGCGCTGCAACTGCTTGGGATCGGCCGCCTTGAGCGCACCGTCCTTGCCGGGCACCAGCTTGAGTTCTTCGTCATTGAGCAGGATCTTGCCCGCATGGGGCTGCTCGAGCAGGTTGATGCAGCGCAGGAACGTGCTCTTGCCCGATCCGCTGGAGCCGATGATGCTGATCACATCGCCCGCCTTGGCCGCCAGCGAGACACCCTTGAGCACCTCGTGCGAGCCGTAGCGCTTGTGCAGGTCCTGAACTTGAAGTTTGTACATGATCGGGGGTCTCGCAGATCGGTCAGTCACGGCTCACTGGCTCGCGACGAAAGGGTTTTCGCTGCACGCGGTCAGTGCCTGCGTGGCGCGAGATAGGCCAGCCAGCGGCGCTCGGCCAGCTTGAACAGGCGCACCAGAATGAACGTCAGACACAGGTAGCAAACGCCCGCCGTGATGTAGGCTTCGAACGGCAGGTAGTACTGGGCGTTCACCGTACGCGCCGCGCCGGTGATGTCGATCAGGGTCACGATCGAGGCCAGACTGGTGGTCTGCAGCATCATGATCACTTCGTTGCTGTACTGCGGCAGCGCCCGACGCAGTGCCGACGGCAATAGAATGCGTCGATACATCCCGGCCTTGGACATGCCCATCGCCCGCGCCGCTTCGATCTCGCCCGGCGGCGTGGCGCGCAGGCTGCCGGCGATGATCTCGGCGGTGTAGGCGCTGGTGTTGATGGCAAACGCCAGGCAGGCGCAGAACGTGGCACTCGACAACCAGGGCCAGAGCACACTGTTACGCACGACCTCGAACTGGGCCAGGCCGTAGTAGATCAGGAACAGCTGCACCAGCATGGGCGTGCCGCGGATGACATAGGTGTAGAGCCACGCGACACCGTTGACCAGTGGCTGCCGGGACACCCGCATCAAGCCCAGTGGCAGTGCCGCCAGCAGACCGAAGAACAGCGAGATGGCCAGCAGTTTCAAGGTTTCCAGCATGCCGCTCATGTACAGCGGCAGGCTGTCCCAGACGACGTTGTAATCGAAGATCATAGTTCAGCCGCCTTGATGCCCACCGAATAGCGTTTTTCGACGGCGCGCAGCAACAGCAGCGACACGCTGGTGATCACCAGGTACATCGCCGCTACTGCGAGGAAGAAGGTGAACGGCTCGCGGGTGGCATCCGCCGCCTGCTTGGCCTTGAACATCATGTCCTGCAGGCCGACCACCGAGATCAATGCCGTGGCCTTGGTCAGCACCAGCCAGTTGTTGGTCACACCGGGGATCGCCAGGCGAATCATCTGCGGCACCAGCACCCTGAAGAACACCTGCAGGCTGCTCATGCCATAGGCCATGCCAGCCTCGGCCTGGCCCTTGGGAATGGCCATGAACGCACCGCGGAAGGTTTCCGAGAGGTACGCCCCGAAGATGAAGCCCAAGGTGAAGATACCGGCGAGCAGTGGATTGAGGTCGATGTAGTCGTCGTACCCCATCAGCGGCGCAACGCGGTTGATGATGTCCTGGCCGCCATAGAAGATCAGCAGGATCAACACCAGATCGGGAATGCCGCGAATCACCGTGGCGTACAGATCGCCCAGCCAGGCCAGCCAGCGTACCGGCGACAGGCGCAAGGCCACGCCCAACAGACCCAGCACGATGGCCAGCGCCATGGACGACAAGGCGAGCTGCAGCGTCAGCCAAGCGCCATCGAGAATGACGGCCCCGTAGCCTTTCAACATGTAGAGATCCTCGCCCGGAGAATGAAAAATGGTGCGAACCGCGGTTCCCCGCCGTTGGCACCATCAGTCAGGTAACGCCTGCCGGCTTATTTGCCGTAGATGTCGAAGTCGAAGTACTTGTCCTGGATCTTCTTGTACTCGCCATTGGCACGAATGCCCGCGATGGCCGCGTTGATGCGTTCCAGGTTGGCCTTGTCACCCTTGCGCACGGCGATGCCGATACCGTCACCGAAGTATTTCGGATCGTTGACCGATGGGCCGACGAAGGCATAGCCCTTGCCCGCGTCAGTGTTGAGGAAACCGTCCTGCAACAAGGTGGCATCGGCCAGCGTACCGTCCAGGCGACCGGCAGCCACGTCCAGATAGATCTCGTTCTGCGAGCCATACGGCATCACTTCCACGCCCAGCGGCTTGAGCACTTCAGTGGCATAACGGTCATGGATCGTGCCGCGCTGCACGCCAATCTTCTTGCCCTTGAGCTCGCTCATGTCGTCACTGACCGTGGTGCCCGCCTTCATGACCAGGCGCGCCGGCGTGGCGTAGTATTTGTTGGTGAAGTCGACGGATTTCTTGCGGTCATCGGTGATCGACATCGACGACAGAATAGCGTCGATCTTGCGCACCTTGAGGGCTGGAATGAGGCCGTCGAATTCCTGCTCGACCCAGGTGCACTTGACCTTCATCTCGGCACACAGCGCGTTGCCGATGTCGTAGTCGAAGCCAACGATGCTGCCATCCGGCGCCTTGGAGGCGAATGGTGGGTAAGCGGCCTCGATGCCGATCTTCAGCGGCTTTTCATCGGCGAACGACGCCGCCGACAGCACGGACAGTGCCAATGCGCCAAACAGTGCGAGTTTCTTCATTGGGTGAGCTCCAGCGAAAAGGGCAGTATGGGCAAAGTGAGCGCAGGCCCAGAATGCGAAAAAATGAAGCTGAACAGGCGACGCCGCAGGGTCCGGCGAGTGAGCGCATTCTAACGGCACTGTGCCAGTCGATATTTCGTCAATGCGACAAGTAGTTACAGAAGCAACGAGACACCCAGACCAGGGGATTGACAGCCCTCATCGAGTGTGATTTGGAAAAATGAGAGGCAATCTGAGACTGAAGCAATTAGCGCGCCCATTATTGGCAAAGCCTTCTAGGACGGCAAGTGTGGCGTTGCAGGTGGAAGCAGGTAGGCGTTGCAGTGGGGTATTGAGTGGCAGGTGGTGTGTGCTGAACCTTCATGCAGTAACACAGGCAATCGTCGATAAGCCTTGATGGCCCCTTCGCGGGCAGAGGGCTCGGCGGCCCGCCCCCGCTCCCACATGAGCGTGCATTGACGCGCACATGTGGGAGCGGGCTCTGCCCGCGAAGAGGCCCTCAAGATCACCTCAAATCACGCAGAAGCCCGATGCATGTCCTTGTGGGTATCGATCAACTGCTGCACCACCCCCGGATCGGCCAAGGTAGAGATATCACCCAGCGCGTCGTACTCGGACGTGGCGATCTTGCGCAGAATGCGCCGCATGATCTTGCCCGAACGCGTCTTGGGCAATCCCGGCGCCCACTGGATCACATCCGGCGACGCGATGGGACCGATCTCCTTGCGCACCCAGTTCTTGAGCTCCAGACGCAATTCCTCGCTGGCCTGCTCGCCGCCATTGAGCGTGACGTAGACGTAGATGCCCTGCCCCTTGAGGTCGTGAGGCACGCCCACCACAGCGGCTTCGGCCACTTTGGGATGGGCGACCATCGCACTTTCGATCTCGGCCGTGCCCATGCGGTGTCCGGAGACGTTGAGCACGTCATCGACCCGCCCGGTGATCCAGTAGTAGCCATCTTCGTCGCGACGCGCACCGTCGCCGGTGAAGTACATGCCGCGGAATGTCTTGAAATAGGTGTCGACGAAGCGATCGTGATCGCCATACAGGGTGCGCGACTGGCCCGGCCACGAATCGAGGATCACCAGATTGCCTTCGGCCGCCCCCTCGATGATGTTGCCCAGGTTGTCCACTAGCGCCGGCACCACGCCGAAGAACGGCTTGGTCGCCGAGCCCGGCTTGAGGCCGATCGCACCCGGCAGCGGGCTGATCAGGATGCCGCCGGTTTCGGTCTGCCACCAGGTGTCGACGATCGGGCAGTTCTGCTTGCCGACCGTGTTGTAGTACCAGTTCCAGGCTTCCGGGTTGATCGGCTCGCCCACCGAACCGAGCAGGCGCAGGCTCGAGCCATCGGCGCCCTCGACCGCCTTGGAGCCCTCGGCCATCATCGCTCGGATCGCCGTGGGCGCCGTGTAGAGGATGTTGACCTTGTGCTTGTCGACGATCTTCGACACCCGGGTGATGTCCGGGTAGTTGGGTACGCCCTCGAACAAAAGCGTCGTGGCCCCGTTGGCCAGGGGACCATAGACGATGTAACTGTGGCCGGTGATCCAACCCACGTCCGCAGTGCACCAGTAGACGTCGCCGGGCTTGTAGTCGAATACCCGCTCATGGGTCAGCGCGGCATACACCAGGTAGCCGCCGGTGGTGTGCAGCACGCCCTTGGGCTTGCCGGTGGAGCCGGAGGTGTAGAGGATGAACAGCGCTTCCTCGGCGCCCATTTCCTTCGGCGCGCAGGTGCTCGACGCCACTTCCAGCAGCGAGTGGTACCAGATGTCGCGATGACGGTTCCACTCGATGTCGCCGCCGGTGCGCTTGCACACGATGACCTTTTGCACGCTGCTGGTTTCAGGGTTGGTCAGGGCCCGGTCGACGTTGGCCTTGAGCGCCGTCTTACGCCCGCCGCGCAGACCTTCGTCGGCGGTGATCACCACCTTGGACTGGCAGTCGATGATGCGTCCTGCCAGTGCTTCGGGTGAAAACCCGCCGAACACCACCGAATGCACCGCGCCGATGCGCGTGCACGCAAGCATGGCCACCACCGCCTCGGGGATCATCGGCATGTACAGGGTCACCACGTCGCCACGGTGCACGTCCTGGCCGCGCAGGGCATTGGCGAACTTGCACACTTCGGCATGCAGCTCACGGTAAGTGATGTGACGGCTCTCGGAGGGATCGTCACCCTCCCAGATGATCGCGACCTGATCGCCGCGCTCGGCCAGGTGCCGGTCCAGGCAGTTGTAGGAAACGTTGAGGGTGCCGTCGGCGAACCACTTGATGTCGACATGGTGGTCGTCGAACGAGGTCTGCTTGACCTTGGTGAAGGGCTTGATCCAATCGAGACGCTGCGCCTGCTCGCGCCAGAAACCGTCCGGGTTGACCACGGACTGCTGGTACATGGCCTTGTAGGTCGCCTCATCGGTCAGCGTGGACGCTGCCACTTCGGGACGAACGGGATACAGGGAAGCCGCACTCATCATTCTTACCTCGGTTGAATAGTTGTTGTTGTATAGACCTGTTTTAAGGGTATCTGCCCCAGGCAGCCATTCGACGATGGTAGTACCAAGACCAGTACCGAGGTCCGTACCCAGACCAGTATCGGTGCCTGCTCAGCGAGGCGGGATTAATGCAGATTCGGATAAAACTGTTTATCCAAACCCGCTCTGTTTACCACAGGCACCGGGGCTTAGAATCGTTTTCGCCAGCAACGGCACTGCGATCGACAAAGACTGTATCCCCCACGAAGGCTGTCGATCGCAACTTCCCCACTCCCAAGTTTCACACGTGACCTCACAAGGGCCGCGTGCACCCTGACGACTGCAAAACAGGAAAATCGACATGAAAGCTTTGTTAATTCTTGCGCTGATTGGCTCGAGCGGTATCGCCCTGGCCGAAGAGACCACCACTGCCGCCACACAGAAACCCGTGGTGGAACCCTATGACTATTCACAGCACCCGGACATCGCCCATGTCATTTCCAACTCGGCGATCCCCAATGTCTGCGCCGTGGTGCCAGCGCGCTTGACCTACGAGGACTCGCAGGGCAAGCGCCACATCATGGAATACCACGTCATGGGCAACGGCTGTACCAACAGCTGAGCACCTTTCAGCGCCGGGGCCCAGGCCCCGCTGCTGGCTCCTGCCACACGCCACTGGCGCTGCACGCAAACCAAGCCTTTCCTCTCCCGACCTCTCTTTTTGTGCCTCGTGCCTCTATCATGAGCGTCACGTAAGCCTGTCCATGCTTTCACGCGCATCGAGTACTCCACCTGCCTGGCGGTGCCTGCGCCTACTTTCTGCTTTTGCGACGGATCTGCCCATGCCCCACTCCCAGCGCCCCCTGACGGTCACGCTGCAAGTCGTTTCCATCGTGCTGTTCACCTTCATTGGCTACCTGAGCATCGGCATTCCCCTGGCGGTATTGCCCGGCTTCGTCCACAGCGATCTGGGCTACGGCGCGGTGATCGCTGGCCTGGTGATCAGCGTTCAATACCTGGCCACCCTGCTCAGCCGTCCCCAGGCGAGCAAGATCATCGACAACCTGGGCAGCAAGAAGGCCGTGATCTACGGGTTGGTCGGCTGCGGCATCAGCGGGTTGTTCATGCTGTTAGCCGGCTGGTTGCAAAGCTGGCCGGCACTGAGCCTCACCAGCCTGCTGCTGGGTCGGGTGTTGCTCGGGTCGGCGGAAAGCCTGGTGGGCTCCGGCTCCATTGGCTGGGGGATCGGTCGCGTCGGGGCGGCCAACACGGCCAAGGTCATCTCCTGGAACGGCATCGCCAGCTACGGCGCGCTGGCCATCGGCGCGCCGCTGGGCGTGTTGATGGTCAAGCATCTGGGCTTGTGGAGCATGGGCGCGAGCATCATCGTTCTGGCAGGCGTGGGTATCGCCCTGGCCTGGAACAAGCTTCCCGCGCCAGTGGTGGCCGGCGAGCGCCTGCCGTTTCTGCACGTTCTGGGTCGGGTGCTACCCCACGGCACCGGACTGGCCCTGGGCGGCATTGGCTTCGGTACCATCGCCACGTTCATCACCCTGTACTACGCCAGCAATGCCTGGGACAACGCAGCGCTATGCCTGAGCCTGTTCGGTGCCAGCTTTATCCTCGCTCGGCTGTTGTTCGGCAACCTGATCAACCGTCTGGGTGGCTTTCGCGTGGCGATCGTCTGCCTGAGTGTAGAAACCCTGGGTTTGCTGCTGCTGTGGCTGGCGCCCAGCCAGGAACTGGCCATGGCCGGCGCGGCCCTGACCGGTTTCGGTTTTTCCCTGGTATTCCCGGCACTCGGCGTCGAAGCGGTCAATCTGGTGCCAGCGTCGAGCCGCGGTGCGGCAGTGGGGGCCTACTCGCTGTTCATCGACATGTCGCTGGGCATCACCGGGCCGGTGGCCGGCGCCATAGCCGCCGGCTTCGGCTTCAGTTCGATCTTTCTGTTTGCCGCCGCTGCTGCGTGCACGGGCCTGGGCCTGACCTTCTATCTGTACCGCCAGGCCGCTCGCCTCCCACCATCGGAAGACGAGCTGGTCTGAGGATAACGCCCTTCAGAAGTCGATCTTGCCGCGCCCGGCCTTGATCGCGCCACGCTTGGTCTTGCCTTCCAGGCGGCGGGTCTTGGAGCCCAGCGTGGGCTTGGTCGGCCGCCGCTTCTTCTCGACCTTGGTGGCCATTAGAATCAGCTCACGCAAGCGCTGCAACGCATCGGCCCGGTTCTGCTCCTGCGTACGGAACTGCTGCGCCTTGATCACGATCACGCCATCACCGGTGATCCGGCTGTCACGCAGCGCCAGCAGCCGCTCCTTGTAGAACGGCGGCAACGACGAGGCGCCGATGTCGAAGCGCAGATGCACCGCGCTGGAAACCTTGTTGACGTTCTGCCCACCCGCGCCTTGCGCGCGGATGGCGCTGAGTTCGATTTCAGCGTCGGGCAGATGGACGGCGTTGGAGATATCCAGCATGCGGCACTCCGCTCAGGACAGGGGTTTGGGCTTGAGGCGATAGCACAGGTACATCCCGCCGACCCACAGTGGAATGGCATACACCGAAATGCGAATACCCGGAATCATCAGCATGATGATCAAGATGAATGCCACGAACGCCAGGCACAGGTAGTTTCCGTACGGATACCACAGCGCCTTGAACAACGGCACCTGGCCCTGGCGCTGCAGGTGCTGGCGGAACTTGAGGTGCGAGTAGCTGATCATCGCCCAGTTGATCACCAGGGTCGCGACCACCAGCGACATCAACAGCTCCAGCGCCTGCTGTGGCACGAAGTAGTTCAACGCCACGGCCACCAGCGTGATTGCCGCCGACACCAGCAGCGCACGTACCGGTACGCCGCGCGCATCCACCTTGGCCAGCGCGCGCGGTGCGTCGCCCTGCTCGGCCATGCCCAGCAGCATGCGGCTGTTGCAGTAGGTGCCGCTGTTGTACACCGACAAGGCTGCGGTCAGGACCACGAAGTTGAGCACATGCGCCGCCGTGTCGCTGCCCAGCATCGAGAACACCTGCACGAACGGGCTGCCGCTGTAGGCGTCGCCCGAGGCATTCAGGCTGGCCAGCAGGCCATCCCACGGGGTCAGCGACAACAGCACCACCAGCGCGCCGATGTAGAAGATGAGAATACGGTAGATCACCTGATTGATGGCCTTGGGGATCACCGTCTTCGGGCTGTCCGCCTCGGCCGCCGTGAAACCGAGCATTTCCAGGCCGCCGAACGAGAACATGATGATCGCCAGGGCCATGACCAAGCCGCCAACACCGTTGGGGAAGAAGCCGCCATGCTCCCAAAGGTTGCTGACACCTGCCTGCGGACCACCATTGCCGCTGACCAGCAGGTAGCTGCCCAGGGCGATCATGCCGACGATCGCCGCCACCTTGATGATGGCGAACCAGAACTCGGCTTCCCCGAACACCTTGACGTTGGTCAGGTTGATGGCATTGATCATCACGAAGAACACCGCGGCCGATACCCAGGTCGGTATCTCCGGCCACCAGTAGTGCACGTATTTGCCGACGGCGGTCAGCTCCGACATGCCCACCAGAATGTACAGCACCCAGCAGTTCCAGCCCGACAGGAACCCGGGAAACCGGCCCCAGTAGCTGTGGGCGAAGTGACTGAAGGAACCGGCGACCGGCTCCTCGACGATCATCTCGCCCAGCTGGCGCATGATCAGGAAGGCGATGAAGCCGCAGATGGCGTAACCCAGGATCATCGACGGCCCGGCCGATTTGAGCACGCCCGCAGACCCCAGGAACAACCCGGTGCCGATGGCTCCACCCAGGGCGATCAATTGGATGTGGCGATTCTTCAGCCCACGCTTGAGCTGGTTTGGTTCAGTCATAAGGGAGAAGTCACTTCTTCGACGTTCAAGGTATCAAGAGTGCAATGGTCCGCCGCAGGCAGACCTTGTGGGAGCGGGTCTCTGCCCGCGAAGAGCCCCCCCACCGACACCCCACAAAAAAACGCCAACCCTGGAAGGTTGGCGCACGCGGACATCAGCTGTCCTTACTCAGGCTTGGGCTTGCGACGGCCGAAGCCTGGACGCTGACCCGTGCCTGCTGCCGGACCGCGACGATTGCCCGAAGGCGCGTCGTCCACCAGCTTGATGCCCGGACGCTTGGCCGCAGGCTTGGCACCTGGCTTGCCCGCAGGCTTGGCCGGACGCTTGTTCATGTCCGCCGGACGCTCAGCCACGGGCGTGCCACGGCCGCTGTCCTTGCGCGAAGCCGGCGCCGAATCGCCACGCGGCTGGCGAGCCGGGCGCTGTTCGGTGGACGGCGCGCCGTCGTGGGCCGGACGCAGGGTACGCACACGCTCGCCACGGCCCATCGGGCGCGAGGATTTGCGCTGCATGCGCTCCAGCTTGTCCTTGGTCTTGGTGGTCATCGACGGCATGGCGACCGCTGCCAGGCCCACCTCGGCGCTCAGGGTATCGACTTCACCCTGGGTCAGCTCACGCCACCGGCCCATCGGCAGATCGGAATTAAGGAACACCGGACCGAAGCGCACACGCTTGAGGCGGCTGACCACCAGGCCTTGGGATTCCCACAGGCGACGCACCTCACGGTTACGGCCTTCCATGACCACGCAGTGGTACCAGTGGTTGAAGCCTTCACCGCCCGGTGCTTCCTGGATGTCGGTGAAACGCGCAGGGCCGTCTTCCAGGATCACGCCGTTCTTGAGGCGCAACAGCATGTCTTCGTCGACTTCGCCGCGTACACGTACGGCGTACTCGCGGTCCATTTCGAACGAAGGGTGCATCAGGCGGTTGGCCAGTTCGCCATCGGTGGTGAACATCAACAGCCCGGTGGTGTTGATGTCCAGGCGGCCGACGTTGATCCAGCGGCCTTCGCGCGGGCGCGGCAGGCGGTCGAAGACGGTAGGACGGCCCTCAGGGTCGTCGCGGGTGCAGATTTCACCGTCGGGCTTGTTGTAGATGATCACGCGGCGCACGGTTTCCGAGGCTTCCTCGCGCTTGATCACCTTGCCGTCCACGGTGATGGCGTCGTGCAGATCGACGCGCTGACCGAGTGTGGCGACCTTGGCGTTGACCTTGATCCGGCCTTCGCTGATCCACGCCTCTACGTCACGGCGCGAACCCACGCCGATACGGGCCAATACTTTCTGTAGTTTTTCGCCGGCGGGGCCGATTTCCTGGCTGCCGTCTTGCTGATCGAGATCTTTCATCGTAAGCACCTCCCGGTGGGTCGAATGGAATACTGCTCGGCGCAGGCGCGCCGGAGGGCCGCGAATGATACGCGCAACACAGGTGTTGCGCATCCAAGGCTAGCCGATTTTTTCAGCCTTTCTTCTTTTTCCGCTTGGCGGTGCCCTTCATGTCCTTCAACCGCTGCGCCGCCTGCTCGTTCACCTCGCGGCGCTCATCCTTGTCCATCTTCTTCCAGGCCTTGCACTCAGGCTTGGTCCGTCCGCAGGCGATGCAGGTGTCATCGGTGAACTTGCAGACGCTGATACAGGGGTTCTTGCTGCTCATGGGGTACGACACCGGATTCGTGATTGATCCATTGATAGACATTGCCAAACCCGTAACGCACCAAAGAATGTCGGGTATCGGCAAACACCTGCCCGATCGACCAGTTGCTGACCGCGAGACCCTACCCATTCCGAGCATCTTATTGCTTGCATCAACGTGCAATTCTTTGGCGATTGGCTACGCTCTGAGTTAAGTCTGATGTCGAGCAAAACTCCTCGGTCGTAGCCCGAATGCGACTGGTCCAAATGGGTTCCAGTCGCTCAAGAATGTCTATTCGCTGCCATTGCCACTAGGCAGCGAATACCCTCTCTTGCTCAGGAGCCCTCGAGAATGCAGACGTCGATCTTCCTCACAGCACGGCTGCTGCGTAAAGCACATTCTCGCGCGAAGCCAAATATCCTACGCGCGCTTCCCGGTGTGTTCTTGCTGGGCTTGCTCGACACAAGCTTTGCCTACGACGCCGCACGCCATCCTGTCTATACGAATCAAGCCGTAATCGCTTTTCGAGGATGCGGGTACACCTTGCCCGCAAGCGCAGCAGAAGCACTGGCGGCTGGAACACAGGATGAGGACACTGCCCCTCTCAATCTCTATGACCGCAGCACTAACTGGCACTTTTACAACCGCGAGGGCCGCCTGCGACCGTGGGCCCTCGGTCATCGTAGCCTTGATCGTATTTTCGCAAAGCGTGCTCAAGCCTTGGAAATCGCGCTGCGCGGCGAATCGAATATCAACGATGTTTATCACAGAGCGGGTCAGGTACTTCACTACATACAGGACATGAGTGTGCCTGCCCATGTAGCACCTGCTTTCCACATGAAACTTCCTCTTTGGGACCGTTCCGATCCCTTCGATAACTTTACCGCACCCGTTGACTCAGCTCCGTTTGCCCTGACAAGCAAACAGTGCAGTGAACTGAGCGACCAAATCACCACGGACCCGGTCACTGCAACCACGCTATTAACTAATGCTGCCAAGCGAACGTTGAGCGCTATATCCCCATCCGCGGGGCGCGACCAAACCAATGATACTGACTGGCAGGACTACTGGATTTACCCATCGAACGACCGGACCGATGCGGCGCATGGCTGGGGCGCCTACGGACATTGTGTGTTTGCCAAACGTCCTCAGCAGTCTGGATGTAAAAACCAGAAACAAGAAGAAGCGCTGTTCGAACTCCAATATCAACGCACCTTAGCTGATTCGGTTCGCATACTCATCTATCTGGACAAGCGCAGAGCGCAGTACACCGCCACTGCTCTCCCGCTACAGCAATGACCAAGCGGTTAACACTAGGGAGCGATCGCCATGGGTAACTATCCGAAACTTCTACGTTTGGCCAACTGGCGCATCGGCTCACGCGCTTGCCTCTATGCCTTCGCCATTGCAACTATAGCCACGCTGATCATCATTCTGCAAAGTTGCTCATGGATCGTTGGTGGCGCCGCCAACACAGTCTATCCAAGCCTCGCCTCACCGGAAGAGACCGAAGCGCCCCCAACGTTCACCACGTATTACCCCTCGGCCGCCACTGAAGCGATTTTCGGCGGCCGCGGTGTTGGACTAGATTGCTCGATACCCAAGCCACTGAAAGCCTTTGCGTTCAAAACCGGCGCTGGAGGCGCACCTATTTCGTTACAGTTCAGACAATCCTGCATTATGCATGACCTGTGCTATCGCCATGGCTACGCGACCTATGGATACACTCAGGCCCAGTGCGATGTCATGCTTCAAGAGTCCGCTTATCGCCTGTGCCGTCAGATAAACAAGTCCAATAGAGAGGAAACCAGGTCGAGCGTCGCAGCGGCGTACACCGAGTGTGAAACCGAGGCTCGTAAAGTCCTTCTTGGAGTAACACTCGGCGGAGGCGGCTCATTCAAGTCCAAGGGACGATCCACATACTTCGAATACGACCCTATGCCAACACACGCTGACGACTACGTCGTGGGGCGTGCAGTAGACGACGCTACTGCGCGCGCAACAGTCGGCGACTTGGGTATCAGAACGTTTCACATCCTGCGGCAGACAATGTCGATGAGCAAGCTGGTCAATGACCGAGCCTCATCGACCGGCGAAAAGCAAACGACGACGCCTCGACTGTTTCCCGATCAGAGAATCGCTACCCCCCCACAGCTCACAGGCTACCCCGACGCCGGATCGAGAGTCGCTGTGGCCAGCCTTGTCTCCATAGCGAGAAAAGATCTGAAAAGCACTGACCTGAAGCTCTATGAGTTGCAGACACTCGCCCCGTCACAAAGCGGGACAGGCGCATACGAATTGCAATTCAAAGCATGTCCTGACAGGCACAACTCTCCCTGCAGTACGGACGTAGATGCACCTATTCACAAGTTTGTAACGGTAGACCACAAACCTTTGCTGTTGTCGGTCACCCACCGGGGAAGTATTCCTGAGACAGATTCAAATCCATGCCCAAGCGGCCATAACGTCTTGGGGAGCACTGTCAAAGTAGTGCAGAAATCCGTCATGTTTGACGAGACGCAACCTTTGGAGTCGCCCCAGATAGTCTGCAAAGATGGGAAAAAAACTCCTGCCTGGCCTATGGATGACTACCCGCTAAATGCAAAGACGCTGATGAGACAAAAATATCGGTTCATGCAGCATGACGTGCTGATCGAAAAGAATGCTGCCAATCAGGCAACACATGCGTGGGTTCTGGGTCGAGGTGCAAAACTATCGACTAGGACAGCAGGTCATGAACCCCTGTTCGAAGAAGACAGCGCTGGAAGCACCTATCAGACCCATGTGTTAGTGGCCCGGCAAGCACTGGGTAATCGCAAATTCACCGAGATCGATCGATTCGAACTCGAAGCATCCGAGACCGACGAGCCCTTCCAACTGGTCCGTCTCGGCGGATCACAAGGGGTAGCGCTCATGTCGCTCGGCTGGCAGGCTGCCGACCGCGCACGGGTAAGCGATGATCAGACTCCGTGGGCTCCGCCCATACTCAAACTATGGAGAGTTCCTGGCAAAGATCGTGATGCCAGTCAGCAACCGATGACAGTATCACTTCCCGAAGCCCTCAGAGACCGCTACACCGACATCCCACCTGTCGTGGCACGGCTAAGCACTCGGAAAGAACCTATTTTGATTTTCGCAAAACTCAGTCCGCCGCCTACGCTCAACCAGGAAGAGGAAGCTGCAGCTTTGGACTTCAAAGACACCACAGCAGCGAGCTCTATCGTCATGGACTTAGTCGTGATCAGTCTCATGCCCGAGGCGGACACCCGTATTAGACCATTGATAGTGCAGCAACTGAGCTGCAAAATCGATTTATGGAAACAGATGAATAATGCTAAGGCCTCCATCCTCAAAACAAGGGCTTATGGTGCGGAAGGTATATCGCCGCCCGCTAAAGCCGAACCACCCCTTAAAGAAAATTCGCACGCTACCGCCCGAGGCATGACCGATCTAGCCAACCGCTGGCGGATGAGCCAGCTCATAGCGTCAGAGCGGTCGAGCAGCGACAGCTCCAGAGCGCTGGAGCTCACGATGGTCTTCAATGGATTTCCCAGCATGTCTGTTCAAGTACGGTTTAAAACCTATGATGGCAAGATCGAAGGTGGGCAGCCAGCAACCTTGAATGACTACTTTAGCTGTGCACCACCCTCTATCGTGGCCAAAACCTGAAAGCAACAATTCAAAAGTTACAAGACACAAAAAAAGCGACCCTAAGGTCGCTTTCTTTGTTCGCTTCGAGGAGTTCAAGGGCCTCGGAGCTATGTATGGCGCAGCGGACGGGACTCGAACCCGCGACCCCCGGCGTGACAGGCCGGTATTCTAACCGACTGAACTACCGCTGCGTATCGCTCGGACTTGCGTCCGTTTGAAACCTGTTGATCGAGAACTTTCGAGTTTCTCGATCGCTGACCCGGAGAACCGAATCAGTGCAAAAAATGGCGCAGCGGACGGGACTCGAACCCGCGACCCCCGGCGTGACAGGCCGGTATTCTAACCGACTGAACTACCGCTGCGCAGTGTGTGCTCTCGAACTTCAGCACGTGTTGCTCTTTGTTGCGTTCTCAGCTGCATTTCAACGAAATGGTGGGTGATGACGGGATCGAACCGCCGACCCTCTGCTTGTAAGGCAGATGCTCTCCCGGCTGAGCTAATCACCCTTTGCTTCGCTGAGGCCGCGAAATTTACGCAGGTACCGAACCTAAGTCAATACCCTGTATGAAGTTTTTTTGAAAAAGGTGTCAAACCCCAGAGCTTGTGAAACCTTGCGGACCTCTTCGCGGGCAGAGGGCTCGCCGCCCGCCCCGCCCCCACACAACCCCAGTTCATCCGAGGACCCTGTGGGAGCGGGCTCTGCCCGCGAAGAGGCCTTCAGCCCTTACAGCGCAGCCAGCCCGCGCGCGAGATCGGCTTGCAGGTCGCCCACGTCTTCCAGGCCTACCGCCACCCGGATCAGGCTGTCACGAATCCCTGCCGCTTCGCGCTCGGCTGGCGACAGGCGCCCGTGCGAGGTGGTGGCCGGGTGGGTGATGGTGGTCTTGCTGTCACCCAGGTTGGCGGTGATCGAGATCAGACGCGTGGCATCGATGAAGCGCCAGGCGCCCTCCTTGCCTCCCTTGACCTCGAAACTGACCACTGCGCCAAAACCCTTGGTCTGACGCTTGGCCAGTTCGTGCTGCGGATGGCTCGCCAGACCCGAGTAATGCACCTTCTCGATCCCGTCCTGCGCTTCCAGCCACTCGGCCAGCGCCTGGGCACTGGCGCAATGAGCACGCATGCGCAGGTTGAGCGTTTCCAGGCCCTTGAGGAAGATCCAGGCGTTGAACGGGCTCAGGGTCGAACCGGCGGTGCGCAGGTAACCGAGCACCTCGTTCATCTCCTTGCTGCGCCCACACACCGCGCCGCCCATGCAACGACCCTGGCCGTCGATGAACTTGGTCGCCGAGTGCACGACGATGTCGGCACCCAGAACCAGCGGCTGCTGCAAGGCCGGCGTGCTGAAGCAGTTGTCGACCACCAGCATCGCACCACCGGCCCTGGCCACTGCGCTCAGGGCGGTGATGTCCACCAGCTCGGCCAATGGATTGGACGGCGACTCGACGAACAGCAGCCTGGTATTGGCCTTGATGGCCCGCTCCCAGCCGCCGACGTCAGCCAGTGGCACGTAGTCCACCTCGATGCCGAAGCGCTTGAAGTACTTCTCGAACAGGCTGATGGTCGAGCCGAACACGCTCTGCGAAACCAGCACATGGTCGCCCGCGCTGCACAGGCTCATGACCACCGCAGTAATCGCCGCCATGCCAGTGGCAAAACCGACGGCCTGCTCGGCGCCTTCCAGGGCGGCCAGGCGCTCTTCGAAGGAGCGCACGGTGGGGTTGGTGTAACGCGAGTAGACGTTACCCGGCACTTCGCCGGCAAAACGCGCCGCAGCATCGGCCGCGGTACGGAAAACGTAGCTGGAGGTGAAGAACAGCGGATCGCTGTGTTCGCCTTCCGGCGTGCGGTGCTGGCCGGCGCGAACGGCCAGGGTGTCGAAGGACACCCCTTCCAGATCGCTATCCAGTCGCCCGGCATCCCATTCCTGTGTCATGCCGTTGCTCCCAATCAGTTGTTGTAGAGGTCTATGATCGCGCTGACCGCCTGAGACTTGCTCTTGTTGGAGTCATTGCGCGCCTGTTCGATCTTGTTCAGGTAGAACTCGTCGATATCGCCGGTGACGTACTTGCCGTCGAACACCGCGCAGTCGAAGTTCTCGATCTTGACCTTGCCGCCACCGACCGCGTCGATCAGGTCGGGCAGGTCCTGGTAGATCAGCCAGTCGGCACCGATCAGATCGGCCACTTCCTGGGTACTGCGGTTGTGCGCGATCAACTCATGCGCACTCGGCATGTCGATGCCGTAGACGTTCGGGTAGCGCACGGCTGGAGCAGCCGAGCAGAAATAGACATTCTTGGCGCCCGCTTCGCGCGCCATCTGGATGATCTGCTTGCAGGTGGTGCCGCGTACGATCGAGTCGTCCACCAGCATCACGTTCTTGCCGCGGAATTCCAGCTCGATGGCATTGAGCTTCTGGCGTACCGATTTCTTGCGCGCAGCCTGGCCGGGCATGATGAAGGTACGGCCGATGTAGCGGTTCTTGACGAAGCCTTCGCGAAACTTCACGCCCAAATGGTTGGCCAGTTCCAGGGCTGCGGTGCGGCTGGTGTCCGGGATCGGGATGACCACGTCGATGTCGTGCTCGGGACGCTCGCGCAGGATCTTGTCGGCCAGCTTCTCGCCCATGCGCAGACGTGCCTTGTACACTGAGATGCCATCGATGATGGAGTCTGGACGTGCAAGGTAGACGTGTTCGAAGATGCACGGCGCGTATTGCGGGTTGGGTGCGCACTGGCGAGTGTGCAGCTTGCCGTCTTCGGTGATGTACACCGCTTCGCCCGGTGCGAGGTCGCGGATCAGGGTAAAGCCGAGCACGTCCAGGGACACGCTTTCGGAAGCGATCATGTACTCCACGCCTTCGTCGGTGTGCCGCTGGCCGAACACGATCGGGCGGATCGCATGCGGGTCGCGGAAACCGACGATACCGTAGCCGGTGATCATGGCCACCACTGCGTAACCGCCGGTGCAGCGCTTGTGCACGTCGGTGACGGCCGCAAACACGTCTTCCTCGGTAGGCTGCAGCTTGCCGCGCACCGCCAGTTCATGGGCGAAGACGTTGAGCAGCACTTCGGAGTCGGAGTTGGTGTTGACGTGACGCAGGTCCGATTCGTAGATCTCCTTGGCCAGCTGCTCGACGTTGGTCAGGTTGCCGTTGTGCGCCAGGGTGATGCCGTAGGGCGAGTTGACGTAGAACGGCTGGGCCTCGGCCGAGGTCGAGCTGCCTGCCGTGGGATAGCGCACATGGCCAATACCCATGTGCCCGACCAGCCGCTGCATATGGCGCTGCTGGAAAACGTCCCGTACCAGCCCGTTGTCCTTGCGCAGGAACAACTTGCCATCGCTACTGGTAACGATACCGGCAGCATCCTGGCCGCGGTGTTGGAGGACCGTTAGCGCGTCATACAGCGCTTGATTGACGTTCGACTTACCGACGATACCGACGATGCCACACATGCGACGCAACCCCTACTTAATGAATCTGAACTGAGCACCACTCACTGCGCTTTCGCGGCAGGCAAGAGGTGTTCCTTGAACGGAATGTCAGCCGGTGCGCTGATTCCGCTGGCGAGCCACTGACTGGACATCCCCAGGATGAGGTTTTTCGACCAATCAGCAACCAAAAGAAATTGCGGCAGCAGGCGTGATTCCTGCCACCAGGCATCCTGTTGAACCGGCCCCAGGCTCAGCAGTCCGGCGGCCACCACCACCAGCAAGCCACCGCGCGCGGCGCCGAAGACCATGCCCAGAAAGCGGTCGGTGCCCGACAGTCCGGTGACGCGAATGAGTTCGCCGATCAGGTAGTTGACCATGGCGCCGACCAGCAAGGTGGCCACGAACAGCACGGCACAGCCTGCGATGACACGTGCCGATGGCGTCTGGATGTAGTTTTCGAAGTAACCGGCGAGCGAACCGCCGAACAGCCAGGCCACGCCACCTGCGACTATCCACGTGACCAGCGACAGGGCTTCCTTGACGAAGCCGCGTGTCAAGCTGATCAGTGCGGAGATGGCGATGATCGCAATGATCGCCCAGTCGACCCAGGTAAATGCCACGGTGCGGCCTGCATACGGATAAGGCGGCGCATTTTAGCAGAGCGCGGGCGCGGTAGTAAGCGGCGATTGTCGCCTGCACCGTAGCGCGCCCTTTCGCGGCCGCTGAGCGCTCCTGCAGCTTCCCGCAGGAGCGCTCAGCGGCCGCGAAGAAAGCGACACGATCCAACGGCGGACCAAGTCCTCAGCCGCGCTCAGGCTCGAAGCGCACCACGAAGCCCTGGAGCTTCTGCTGGCGATTGATCACGTCACGCAACCGTTCGGCCTCGGCGCGTTCGACCAATGGCCCGACGAATACCCGGTTCTTGCCATCGGCCGAGCGCACGTAGGCGTTGTAGCCCTGTGTACGCAAGCTCTTCTGCAGAGCGTCGGCACTGGCACGGTTGGACAGACTGGCCAACTGCACCGACCAGCTGACCGGCAGCCCGTTGGGGTCGATCTTGCTGGCGGTGTCCGGCTTGGCAGCCGGTGCCACCTTGGCGGCTGCAATCGGTGCCGAGGGCTGCACCGATTCCACTGGCTTCTTCGCAGCTGCGGCAGGCGCTGTGGGCACCGGCTGGATGGGCTGGCTCGGCGCGCTCGCTTGCACCGGGGCCTGCTGAGGCACTGGCTCGGACTCGATGATCTGCGGCTCGGGCACGGCAACCGGCTCGACCTGTACCTGTGGCGCGGCCGGCGCCTGGGGTGCTGCCGGGGCCTGCACCTGAACCTGGCGCACGGTGTCGTCCTGCCGCGAAAACAGCATCGGCAGGAAAATCACCGCCAGCGCGATCAGCACCAACGCGCCGATCATGCGCTGCTTGAACACCTTACTGGGCAATGCCATCCACGTTCTCCCGTTCTACGTTGCCATACATCCATTTCAAGGCCTGGGCGACACAGTGGAACGAGCCGAACACCAGAATCTCGTCACCCTCGCCCGCTGCTTCGCACTGCGCTTCGAGTGCATCGGCGAGGCTGCCATGAGACGTCGTGGTAGCGCCAAGGTTCAGGAGTGCAGCATTCAACTCGGCGGCTGGCCGGGTGCGAGGCGTTTTCAGCGGTGCCACCGCCCACTCGGCGATGACAGGAGCCAATGGCTCGACCACACCGGCCAGATCCTTGTCGGCCAGCAGGCCGAACACCGCCAGACGCCGGCCCGTCAAAGGCTGGCGGGCCAGACGCTCGGCCAGGAAGCGCGCAGCGTGCGGGTTGTGACCCACGTCCAGGAGAATGTCGAGCGTCTTGCCTGCCACGTTCACCCGGTGGCGATCCAGGCGACCGGCCACTCGGGTATGTGCCAGTGCCCACCCGATGCGCGCGGCGTCGCGCGGCAGATCCAGGGCGACGTAGACCTGCAGGGCCAGCGCCGCGTTCTCCAGCGGCAGGCTGGGCAGCGGCAACGACAGCAGCTCGACCGGGTAGCCTTCGACGTCCACGCCTCGCCACGACCAGTGATCGTCATGCTCGGTGAAATCGTAGTCGCGACCACGCAGATAGAGCGGACAGCCCAAGGTGGCCACCTGATCGAGCAATGGCTGTGGAGGATCGATATCGCCGCACAAGGCCGGCACGCCGGCACGCAGGATACCGGCCTTCTCGAAGGCCACCGACTCGCGGGTATCGCCCAGGTATTCGGCATGATCCAGACCGATGCTGGTGATCACGGCGAGGTCGGCATCCACCAGGTTGACGGCGTCGAGCCGACCACCCAGGCCGACTTCCAGAACCACGGCGTCGAGCTCGGCACGCTGGAACAACCAGAACGCGGCCAGGGTGCCCATCTCGAAATAGGTCAGGGTGGTCGCACCACGCGCCGCTTCAACGGCCGTGAACGCTTCGCACAACTGGGCGTCGGTGGCCTGCTGGCCATCGATCACGACCCGCTCGTTGTAGCGCAACAGATGCGGCGAGGCATAGACCCCGACCTTCAGCTCGCGGTCCTGCATCAGTGCAGCGATGTAGGCGCAGGTCGAACCCTTGCCGTTGGTGCCGGTGACCGTCACCACACGTTCGGCCGGCCTGCCCAGGCCCAGGCGTTGCGCGACTTCGCGGCAACGGTCCAGGCCCATGTCGATGGCCGCCGGATGCAACTGCTCCAGGTAGGCGAGCCACTGGCTCAGGCTACGCTCGGTCATACGTTGGCAGGCGCCGGTGGCACCACGATGGGCTCGATCGGAGCGGCCACGTAGGTGGGCGTCGGCAGGCCCATGAACTGAGCCAGCAGGCTGCCCAGGCGCGGACGCAGTTCCTGGCGCGAAATGATCATGTCGATGGCGCCATGTTCGATGAGGAACTCGCTGCGCTGGAAGCCTTCGGGCAGCTTCTCGCGCACGGTCTGTTCGATCACGCGCGGGCCGGCGAAACCGATCAACGCCTTGGGCTCGGCGACGATCACGTCACCCAGCATGGCCAGGCTGGCAGAAACGCCGCCGTAGACCGGGTCGGTCAGCACCGAAATGAACGGAATGCCCTCTTCGCGCAGGCGCGCCAGGACCGCCGAGGTCTTGGCCATCTGCATCAGCGAGATCAGCGCTTCCTGCATGCGCGCACCACCGGAGGCGGCGAAGCAGATCATCGGGCAGCGATTTTCCAGGGCATAGTTGGCGGCGCGCACGAAGCGCTCGCCGACGATGGCGCCCATGGAGCCACCCATGAAGGAAAATTCGAAGGCGCTGGCCACCACCGGCATGCCCAGCAGGGTGCCGCTCATGGAGATCAGCGCATCCTTTTCACCGGTCTGCTTCTGCGCGGCGGTCAGGCGATCCTTGTACTTCTTGCCGTCGCGGAATTTCAGGCGATCGACCGGCTCCAGATCGGCGCCCAGCTCGGCACGGCCCTCTTCGTCGAGGAAGATGTTCAGGCGCGCGCGTGCACCGATACGCATGTGGTGGTTGCACTTGGGGCAGACGTCGAGGGTCTTCTCCAGCTCCGGACGGTACAGCACTGCTTCGCAGGACGGGCATTTGTGCCACAGGCCTTCGGGCACCGAGCTTTTCTTCACTTCCGATCGCATGATCGAAGGGATCAGCTTGTCTACCAACCAGTTGCTCATGCTTTATTTCTCCAGTACCGGGGACTGCTGGCCTGGCCAGGTCCCGCGCATGCTCTTGAGCGTGTTCAGATATGAAACGAATGCGTGGGCGAGCGTGGCGCAGGCTTGATACCTGCGTGCCGCGCGTTTCGCGAAACGTATGGACGGTGCCGGGCAGCGCGCCGTCACATGCCGCTCCCACGCACCGCCTTGATGAAAGCGTCGATCTTGCCGTGGTCCTTGATGCCCTTGCTCGACTCGACCCCGCCGCTGACATCCACCGCCCAGGGTTTGACCTGAGTGATGGCCTGGGCGACGTTGCCCGCGTGAAGCCCGCCGGCCAGCACGATCGGCTTGTCCAGGTGCTCGGGCACCAGCGACCAGTCGAAGGCTTCGCCAGTACCGCCGGGCACGCCGGACACGAAGGTGTCGAGCAGAATGCCGCTGGCGTTGCGATAGGCGCGGCAAGCCGCCTGCAGATCGTCGCCGGGGCGCACGCGCAGGGCCTTGATGTACGGACGGTGGTAACCCTCGCACTCGGCCGGCGTTTCGTCGCCATGGAACTGCAGCAGGTCCAGCGGCACGGCATCGAGGATTTCGCCCAACTCGCAGCGGCTGGCGTTGACGAACAGGCCCGTAGTGGTCACGAACGGCGGCAGCGCGGCGATGATCGCGCGGGCTTGCTGGACGTTCACCGCCCGCGGACTTTTGGCATAGAACACCAACCCGATCGCATCGGCACCGGCGTGCGCAGCGGCCAAAGCATCCTCTATGCGGGTAATACCGCAGATTTTGCTGCGAACGGCTGACATGTCGGCGAGTACCTCGACTTGGCTAGGGAACGGCGGATGTTAGCAAATGCTGTCGGTAACGTCAGCCAGTGTGTCGAACCCGGTCAGGAAGTGGGGGCCGATATAGCGTTCGGGCAAGGGAAACTCGTCACGGTACTCGACCTGCACCAGGTACAGCCCGAACGGATGGGCAGTGACACCGCCGGTCCTGCGCACCCGACTCTGTAACACTTCCGCGGCCCACTCGATGGGCCGCTCGCCGGTGCCGATGGTCATCAGCACGCCGGCGATGTTGCGCACCATGTGGTGCAGGAAGGCATTGGCGCGCACGTCGATGACGATCATCTTGCCGTGCTGGGTGACCCGCAGGTGATGCAGTTGCTTGATCGGTGACTTGGCCTGGCACTGACCGGCGCGGAAGGCGCTGAAATCATGGGTACCGACCAGTGCCTGCGCGGCGGCGGCCATGCGGGTGACGTCCAGCGGGCGGTGATTCCAGGTGATTTCCTCGCCCAGGTGCGCGGGCCTGATCTGGTCGTTGTAGATGACGTAGCGGTAGCGTCGGGCGATGGCCTTGAAGCGCGCGTGAAAATTGGGCGGCATGACCTTGGCCCAGGTGACGCTGACGTCGTGGGGCAGGTTGATGTTGGCGCCCATTACCCAGGCTTTCATGCTGCGTTCGGCCTGGGTGTCGAAGTGCACCACCTGGCCGCAGGCATGAACCCCGGCGTCGGTGCGGCCGGCGCACATCAGCGAGACGGGCGAGGCTGCGACCTTGCCCAGAGCGTCTTCGAGGGTTTCCTGGACGGTGCGCACGCCCGACGCCTGGCGCTGCCAGCCGCGGTAGCGCGAGCCTTTGTACTCCACGCCCAGCGCGATACGGTAAAAGCCGTCGGCCGCCGATTCGGCGGCCGAGTTGTCGATGTTTTGCACGAAGTTGCAGCCTGTTGGTTAAGCGATGGCGGCGATTATACCGGATCCTGAAATTGCGACGCCTGGTCCGCCGCCTTCACGGGCAGAGCCCGCTTCCACAGGGGGCCGGCGACGGCACCCCCGGATTATCGGCTGATACGCCCCAGCATTTCGCGTGCCTCGCCCTGCTGCCCGGCGCTGCCTTCCTTGAGCACTTCACCCAGGATGTCGCGCGCGCCGTCGTTGTCGCCCATTTCGATGTAGGCACGAGCCAGGTCCAGCTTGGTGCCGGCCTCGTCGCCACCGTCGAGGTAGTCGAAATCATCTTCGCCTTCGATCGGCGGGAGGTCTTCGGGTTTGGGTGGCGTGGCGAACGGTTCGGCCATAGGTGTGCGGGCAAAGCCGTCGGAGAGTTTTTCCAGCTCCGCGTTGATCTCGGTCAGGCGCGATTCCTGTGTCTGCGGCTTCTGAGCATCTTCGGCCAGGGACAGGTCGAAATCTTCCGGCAATGTCGTGTCTTTGTCGTCGGCCGGGCTCGCGGCTGCCGCTTTCTGTTCGGCCAGCAGGGTGTCGAAATCGATGTTGCTGTCCGTGGTGGGCGCGGTGTCCTGAGTGTCGTCCAGGTTCAGATCGAAATCGGTGTCGAAGGTGCCGTCCAGCGAATCGGCCGCGCCAGGCTCGTCCTGCAGCAGCTGCTTGACATACTCCGCATCCATTTGCGCAGCAACCGCCGCCGCACCGGCAGCTGCCGCAGCGGCGCCGAGCATGGCCGGGAAGCGGGTCTTCAAGCGCTCGACATCGGCGTGGTTCTGGCCCGTGGCAATCAGCTGTCGCTCCTGACTGACGAAACCATCGCGGTCACCTTGCAAGCCGTAGACTTCCATCAGCTTCAAGCGCAGGTCGCTGCGCTTGGGCTCACGTTCGGTCGCAGCTTCCAGCAATTCGGCGGCGTGATTGAGACGGCCACGGGCTATGCTCTGTTCCACTTCCGCGAACAGACCTTCATCGGTGTCGATGCTGGGGCGCAGTGGTGGCGTGGGCAGTACGGTCTGCTCAGGCGCCGCAGCGAACGTGGAAGGCGCGGCGCTGGCTCGGGCGCCGGCTACCGAGGCGGCGACCATGGCCGGGGTCAGGTGCACGGTCGCGGCCGGGCGCTCCAGCCCTTCGAAGCTGTTGGGCGGCAGGTCGAGGTCCGGGCCGTGGTCCGGCTCTTCGGCCAGGGCACGGGCCATGCGCATGTGCTTTTCGGCTTCCTGTTGCGCCTTGCGGCGGCGGGCCAGCAACAGCAGCAGCAACAGCAGCGCGGCCAGGGCGCTGGCACCGACCACCATCAGCAGGGTGGAATTGTCGGCGGGCTGGTCGGAAGCGGCGGCGTCGGCCGGATCGTTGACGGCGTCCAGCGGCTCACCCTGAGGCGCTACCGGCGTACTGGCGGCAGCGTCCGGGTTGACCTGTTCGGTGGCACCCGGCACGGTCGGTGCCGGAACCAGCTCGGCGTTGGTTGTCGCAGTGGGGTCACCGGTGGCAGGCGCGCTGCCATCGGCTGTGGGCGCCAGCGCCTCGGCCGGGACCAGGGCTTCGGCAGGCACCGGCACATCGGCGCCAGCCGCCTGCATCTTGGCCAGTTGGTCGTTCTTGAGCTGGATCAGCTTCTGCAACTTGTCGAGCTGGCTCTGCAGGTCGGCGTTGCGGCTGCGCAGTTCTTCGTTGTCACGCCGGGTGGCATCCAGCGCTTCCTGGGTCACGGCAAGCTTCTGGTCCAATGCCTTGGCATCGCCTGCCGGACCGTTGGCCTCGCTGGCACCCGACACCAGGCTGAGGTTGTCCTGCGGCGGCGCAGCGGCCGGGGCCGGTGTGCCATTGCCGCGCCGCGTGGCGTCGACCTGCTGGGCACGCGGGCCCAGCCGACGGCCTTCGCGCCACGCAGCATTCTGTCGCGCGACTTCGGCCACTGCCGGCCCAGGCGCAGTGGCCGATGTCTGTTGCACGTCAGGCATGCGCAGGACCTGCCCGGTCTTGAGACGGTTGATGTTACCGTCCAGGAACGCGTCGGGGTTGAGCGCCTGGATGGCCAGCATGGCCTGCTGGACCGAACCGCCCTGGCGATTGCGCGCGGCGATTTCCCACAGCGTATCGCGCGAACCGGTTGTGTAGGACGCCTGGTTGACGGTGGCCGCCGGCGCACTCACTGCAGGTCGAGGAGCGTTCTGCGCGGCTTGCGCGGCCTGCGGAGCAAACTGCGCCGGATCGAGCAGCATGCTGTAGTCGCGCAGCAGACGACCGCTGGGGAAGTTGACCTGAACCAGAAACTTCACCAGCGGCGCGGACAAGGGTTGGGTCGAGGTCACACGGATGATGCTGCGGCCATTGGCGTTGATCACCGGCGTGAAGCGCAGGCTGTCCAGAAACGCCTGGCGCTCGACGCCCGCCTTGCTGAACTCCTCGGCCGGGGCCAGCACGGGCTGGACCTCGGCGGCGCTCAGACCGCGCACGTCGAGCAGTTCTATCTCGGCCAGCAGAGGCTGGTTCACCGCGGACCTGAGGGTCAATTCCCCCAGCTCCAGGGCGTTGGCGATACCGGACGACAGCGCCGAAGCGGCAGCCATTGCTAACACCAGTTTGCGAACTTGAACCATGGCCTAATCCTTGTTTGAACATTCCTCGGCAAGCGAGAAGAAGCTTGCACTGTCGCACGAACGACTGTCACACGCGATCAGCTGGGCAAAGCGTGCCAACCCTCTGCAAATTGTCGGCAAGTATCTTTTAGCCATGACCTTTAATCAACAACTCGGCCACTTGTACCGCATTCAGGGCTGCACCCTTGCGCACGTTGTCCACCGTGGCCCACAGGCTAAGCGCCTGGGGATCATCAATGCCGGTACGCACACGGCCCACGTACACCACGTCCTGGCCCACCGCATCGCCCACCGCTGTAGGGTAGTCGTCTTCCACCGTTTCGATACCCGGCGCTGTCGCCAGGACCTGGTTGACGGCGGCAAGGTCGAGCGCGGTGCCGCTCTGCACGGCGATGCTGTAGCTGTCGCCGAAGAACACCGGGGCCTGCAAGCAGGTCACCGAAATCTTCAAGGTCGGCATGCCGAGCAGCTCACGCAGTTCGCTCACCAGACGGCGTTCCAGCGGCACATGGCCCTGCGCGTCGGGCGTGCCAACCTGCGCCAGCAGGTTGAAGGCCATCTGGCGGTCGAAGAAGCGCGGCTCCAGCGGCCGTACATTGAGCAGTTCGGCAGTCTGCCGGGCCAGTTCGCTGACCGCTTCGCGACCAAGGGCCGACACGGCCAGGCACGCCGTGACGTGGACCTGCTGGAGATCCAGCACAGCGCGCAGGGGCGCCAGGATCACGGCCAGGGCAATGGCGGCGGCGCTGGGGCTGGCCACCTGCACGGGCAGCGGTAGATCGGCAAGTATGGCGGCGTTGGCTTCCGGCACCACATTGGGCGCCTCGTTCACCGGCAGGCCGCCCGAAAGATCGATGATCGTGCAACCGGCCGCCGTCGCACGCGGGGCGAAGCTGCGGGTCACTGCGGGACCGGCTGCGAAAAACACCCATTTGACCAGACTGAAATCGAACTGATCGACTTCACGCACACGCACGTTCTTGCCGCGATACGCCACCGACGCGCCAGCCGATTCGCTGCTGGCCAGCAGATGCAATGCGCCGACCGGAAAGTCCCGTTCTTCCAGCACCTGCACAAGCGTTTCGCCGACCGTACCGGTGGCGCCGATCACGGCGATGTCGAAAGTCTGGGGCATGGGCAGGTCCTCGAAGTATGAACAGGCCGCGCACTCTATCGGTTATCGACCGTTTTGTCCGCGTCGCATCCCGCAGCAGCGGTCATCGGCCGCGAAACAGACGCCGGGGCTCGCCAGAACCAGCGCGGCGCACTCTTCGCGGCCACGGACCGCTCCTACGAACATGCGCACGCCAGAAGTAGGAGCGGTCATCGGCCGCGAACGGTGCGATGCGATCGCTCAGTCCTTTTTGTCTCTTTTGAACGCCGCTTCGAGTGCGTCGTTGATCGTGCGCAGCACCTTGACCCGTGCCCAACGCTTGTCATTGGCCTCCACCAGCGTCCAGGGCGCCACCTCGCTGCTGGTGCGGTCGACCATGTCGCCCACGGCATCGCGATAGGCGCCCCATTTCTCACGGTTGCGCCAATCGTCTTCGGTGATCTTGAAACGCTTGAAGGGGATCTGTTCGCGCTCCTTGAAGCGCTCGAGCTGGGTCTGCTCGTCGATGGCCAGCCAGAATTTGACCAGCACCACGCCGGCCTCGGTGAGTTGTTCTTCGAAGTCGTTGATTTCGCTGTAGGCACGCATCCAATCAGACGCACTGCAAAAACCCTCGACCCGTTCCACCAGCACGCGGCCATACCAGGAGCGATCGAACACGGTGAATTTGCCGCGCGCCGGCAGCTGGCGCCAGAACCGCCACAGGTAGGGCTGGGCCAGTTCGTCCTGAGTGGGCGCGGCGATGGGCACGATGTGGTACTGGCGCGGGTCCAGCGCAGCGGCGACGCGTTTGATCGCACCGCCCTTGCCGGCCGCATCGTTGCCTTCGAACACGGCCACCAAGGCATGACGGCGCATGCGCTTGTCGCGCATCAGCCCCGCCAGACGCGCCTGCTCGGCGATCAGTTGGCGTTCGTAATCGTCTTTTTCCAGCCGCTTGCTCAGGTCCAGGCTGCCGATCAGGCTGCGCTTGTCGATGCTCTCGCCCAAAGTGGCCACAGCCTGAGCCTTGGGTTTGGCAGGCGCCTTGAGGGCGGCCTGCAAACCCTCCAGAAGAATCTGTCCAACCGCCAGGCTGCGGTAGTGGGCATCGGCACCTTCGATCACATGCCACGGCGCATAGTCGCGGTCGGTCCTGCGGACCACGCGTTCGCCGAAGCGTACGAAGCGGTCGTAGGTCTTGGACTGTTGCCAGTCCAGCGGGCTGATTCGCCAGCTGTGCAATGGATCGTCACGCAGCGACTTGAGCCGCGCCTTCATCTGCTGTTTGGACAGATGGAACCAGAATTTGAAGATCAGCGCGCCTTCGTCGTAGAGCATCCGCTCCAGCCGCTGCGCACCGTTGATGGCTTGTTCCAGACGGCCGTCCTTGATATCGCCATGGACGCGATCCTGGATCATCTGGCTGTACCAGTTGCCAAAGAACACGCCCATGCGGCCCTTGGCCGGCAGCTGACGCCAGTAGCGCCAGGCCGGTGGGTGGGCGAGTTCTTCGTCGGTCTTGTCGTCGAAGGTCCGCACCTCGATCAGGCGCGGGTCCATCCATTCGTTGAGCAACTTGACCGTCTCGCCCTTGCCGGCCCCTTCGACCCCATTGATCAGCACGATCACCGGAAAGCGCGCCTGCTCCTTGAGCTCGTACTGGGCCTCGAGCAGCGCTTCGCGCAAGGCTGGCAAGCGCGCTTCATAGGTGTCCTTGTCGATGGCATGACCAATTTCAGCAGATTCGAACATGGGGCAGGCATTCCTCGTCGGTTAGCTTGACTGAACCTCGCTGGGCTCGGCGCTACGCTGTGTATCACTATTGAAGCCGACCTGTTCGAGCAGGGTTAGTTCGGCAAGCAAGGTGTTCTCGGCGTCCTGGCGACGCCGGGCGATGTCGTTGGCGCGACGCAGGTAATCACCACTGCTGCCCGGCTCCTGGCTGTCATCGAGCGCAGTGAGTTCGTCGGCGAAGGGCGCCAGGCGCACCTCCAGGGTTCGTGCGTAGCGTTCGCGCAGGTAGTCGGCCCAGAAGGTCTGACGCGGCATGAACGTCGCGAAGGCCGCTCCGTTTTCGGTTTGCAGGACCTCGGTCTGCGCCGCGTCGTAGATCTCGACACCAATGCCGGCAGTCGCCGCATAAGCCATGCTGTGCGGCTGCCCGGGCAAGCTCAGACGACGAGCCAGGTAGGTCCGCAAGGCCATGCGCACTTCCGCTTCATCGACGACGATGCCCCGGCGTCGGCGCTCGGTGATGATACGGCGGGCGATGGCTTCGAGCTGGTCGAGCCTGAACAGCCCACGGGCCAGTTCATAAAGGCGCTGGCCACGCTGCGCCCAAGTGGCGCCTTGCAGGGCGTCGTGCTGCAGCACCTGCACCTCCATGTCGCTGAACATCAGCCGCTCGCCATCCACGCAGGTGTCCAACTGCTCGGCCATGGTGTAGAGACGCTGGCGCAACTGACGATTCGCGGAGGCACCGACGATGACGTTCCACACGCGCCGCGTCATTTCGGCCGCATTGCTGATGAAATCCGGCGTACGGCGCAGATTGTCGATCAGGTCGATGAAGGCCGCCGACCCCTCTTCTTCGGTCAGTCCCTGCCAAAGCTGCGCGCGATGGCGTCGCTCCACTTCACTGGCACCCTGCAGCCAGGGGTCGACCGAAGGCCGTCCCACCCGAGTCGGACGGACGTCGTTGGTGCGGTGGGTATAAAACTGGAACCGTCGTTGCGGCCGTGCGCTGCCCAGCTGACGCAGCGTTTGAGTGTCCAACGAATTACGATCGAGAAAGACATCGACACTGCGCTCCTCGGCCATTTCGGCAAATACTGCATCGGGGATGTGACGCAGTCGAGTGCGGTACAGGTTCAAGGTGCGCAACGCTGGCAGACGCGAAGCCCACTGTGGCCAATGAGGCAGAGCCAGGCCTGCCAGGTTCAGTTGCTGAAGCTGGGCGAAGCCGCTGGACGAAGCGATCTCGCCCACGGTGTTGCCGCTCAGGTTCAGCATGCTCAGATTGGGCAGGCGGCCAAGCCGGTCGAGTAACGCCTGATCCAGGGTCAGATTGCACAACGTCAAGTCCAGCTCGGTCAGTTGAGTCAACCGATCGACCGCTTCGGGTAGATGGCCGAGGGCGCATTCACGCAGCGTCAAACTGCGCAGTTGCGCAAAGCTGCCCAATAGGTTGGTCAGCGCCTGAGCATCTATCGTGCTGCCGGTCAGGTTCAGGTGTGTGACGAAGCGCAGGTCAGCGCTCAGGGCGGGAAAGTCGAGCAGCGGCACGTAGGTGAGGTTGAGGTAATAGTTGAAGCCATGGGCGGCGCGCTCGGAGGGCAGTTGGCGGCGCCAGGCAATGTCCAGCCGTGCCGTGACATCGGCGCGGTAGTACACCAGGTCGCCGCTGCTGGCGTTGTACCGCGCCGGTAGATTGGCCGGCGCCGGTCGACGGGACCAGGCTTCCAGTTGAGCGTGCATTTGCCCGCGCTCGTAGGTCAGGTTGTCCAACCCCTGCATGATGCCGGCGCGACTCATGCCGGTCTCCTCGTACAATCCCAACAATTCGCGCGCGGCCCGTTCGCTGGTGCCGGGGTAGACACGACGAATGCGCGCCACCAGCACTCGGCGCGACAGGGCCACCTCGCGCCGGCCGCTCATGGGGTAACCCGCGCGCCCGTACCCATCGCGCATCGGTGCTCTGAAGCGATCCAGTGACGGCGTCTGCCCCAGCCAGCGGGCACAGTCGTCGCGATGGGCGAAAGCGTAGTCACGCACCGCATCGGCCTGGGCGGTTTCACCCAGCACCACCTTTATGGCCTGCGCCAGCTCGAGGCTGTCCACCGACTGCGCGACGCTGAAGCACAGGCCTTCGAACGCGCGGTTCAGGCGTTGGCACTGCTGATAGATGCGGGCACGTTCGGCCAGTTTCAGGGGAATGCGGCGGTTGGACAGCATCTGCGCCTGTTCGCCCGGCGGTACATCAAGCAACACCTCTTCGGCGGCTGCCACGCTCAGGGCAGGAAAATCGCGACGAATCAGTTGGCTGGCAGAGCCGCTGCCGAAATGGGTGGCGTCGTAGAGTGCTTCGAACCGGGCCTGAGCGGCGTCGTCGGCCAGTCCGGCGCTTTGCACCTGACGATGCAGGGCGAAGCGTTGCAGCGCGTCGGTCAGCAGGGCGGCGGGTTGATCGGCCTGGGCATGGATGTCGTCCAATGCGGCCTGTGGCAGACCGGTGCTGGCCAGGGCATGGTGAAGATCCTGCGGCTCCATGCCTGACAGCCGCCAGCCCAGGCGGTCACGTAGCGTAGTGCCAGGTGCCTCGGGTTGCTGCTCGGCGGCCAGTCGCCAACCCGTACTGGTTTCTTCAATAAGGGGCTCATAGGCCTGTGTGTCGCTTGGGTGAGTGATGCGCCATTGCCGGTAGCGATCGTCGAAGCGCAGGTCGTGGACGCGGCCATCGATGACTACGCTGTCACGCGTTTCATCGTGGTAGAGGCGATCGGTTTCTGGCAGCAAATCGGCAGGCAAGGCCTGAACGGCGACGTATTCGTCCAGGTTGGGATGCCAGAGATGGTGGCGACCGTCAGTGAGCGTTACCGGTATCAGCTCTGCCAACTGGGTCTGGGCAGCCACTTCGGGCACTTTGGGCGCTATCCATGTCCGGCCGGCGTGCACGGCGCCTGCGAAGACCGCCATGGTCGCCAGGTTCTCGGCCACGCCCATGACGTGGGTGAACGCGGCGTGGTCATCGCCCTGGCGCCAATCGTCGATGCCGCTGAGCACCTCATGCAGCAACTGTGCAGCAGCGCAGGCGAGCATCGCCGTACCCAGTGCCGGGACCAGCAGCCCGGCAATATTGAGCAGGGTCATGCCGGCACCCAGGTACCGTCGACGCTCACGCTCCAGGGCAATGGCGTCTTCATCGGCGGTCGGCACCGCCATCACTCGGGCATCCTGGTAGACCTTGATCAAGCGATCGCTGTGCTGCAACTCGAAAAGATCGCCCAGCACCGGGCGCTTTTCCAGGTTCAGGTGCTGTTGCCAATCGCCAGCCGGGTTTTCGAGCCGTTGCAGCAGACGCTGGATGAACGGTGCGGCGAACTTCTCGCCAGCCAGTGCGCCGAAATAGCTTCGGAAATCGGTCTGCTTCAGCTTCTCTCCCAATGCTGCGGCAAAGGCCTTGAACGACGGGTATTGCTTGACCGGATGATCCGGCTCGCCCGGCATCAGCACCACGCAGCGGCCATCCACGGTCGATTCGATCAACTGCACGCCGTAGAGCGCCACGGCGGCGAAATCGGTGCTGCCCAGCAGACGCAGCCAGTGATAGCGCACCGCGTTGCCCGCCCAGGCCGGCGTTGCACCTTCGGCAACCTGCAGGAGCATGCGGTAGGCATCTTCGTCGATATCGTCACGCAACCGGGCGATGTGGGTCAGCACCGCAAAGTGGGCGCGATCATTGCGCTTGAACAGTGCCGCCACGTGTTCGGGTTTGAACACCGTATCCAGATGAGCCTGGTACTGCTTGCCCAGGTCCAGGCTGCGGCACATCGTGGTGAATCGCTTCGGATCGATGGCGATCGCCGGCTTGTCGCTGCGGGCGCGGAAATCGATGTCCTTGTCGGCCGTGACGTACTCGACCCCGCCGACCGGCAGCACCATCGAACCCTGCGCAAACTGCAGGTTCGCCTCGAAGTTCTGCATGGCGGCAACCAGCAGGTTCTGCTCGATGGGCCAGCGGTGGCTGAAACCCATCCCAACGTTGTGCATGGCGCGCACCAACGAATAACGACGCGGGTCGATGTCGAGTTGAAACTGCTCGCGGATCGCTTCGCTCACCAGGTCGGCGCAGAACTCGGTGACATCGCGCAACTCGGCCAGCACTGGAGCAAGGGCCAGCTTGGCGGCATGGCTCTCGTTCTGACTGGCGCTCAAGGCCTGGCGCATCGCCGGGCTGGCCTGGGTCAACCAGGTGGGCAGCCGCTGCGCGACGATGCGTGCGTGGCGACTGTCTCGGGCACTGGCCGCTTCACTCATTGGGGGGTAGATCGTGTGCATGCTCGGCTCCTTGCCGAAAGAGGAAGCGTGCACGGTAGCCAGTGCGGAACCTGCCGGGACGTGTATTAATCACCACCTGAAGACGGCCATGAGCTGCGCTGCGGCCCAAGCGTCCTTGCGCTCGCGAACCCAGGCCTGCGCGTTACAATGCCCGCTTGCCCATTGCCGAAGCCGTCATGAAAACCCCGAGCCTTCTCGCCCAGCTGGACTGGACCGACACCGGTCACCCTCGATCGCGCGCCTTTGGCGACGTGTATTTCGCCGCCGACGGCCTGGCCGAAACCCGCCATGTGTTCATCGAGCAGAATCAGTTGGCCGCACGCTTCGCCGCCCTTCCGGACGACGGTCGTCTGGTGATCGGGGAGACCGGCTTCGGCACCGGGCTGAGTTTTCTCTGCGCCTGGCAATGTTTCGCCGCCTCGGCCGCACCGGGCGCCCGTCTGCATTTCATCAGCGTGGAAAAATACCCCCTGAGCGCCGCAGACCTGACCCGTGCCCTGGCCCTGTGGCCGGAGCTGTCGGCCTACAGCGACGCATTGCTGAGGCAGTATGTGGCCGTGCATGAAGGCTTCCAGCGGCTGATCTTCGACGGCGGCCGGGTCACCCTGACGCTGCTGATCGGCGATGCGCTGGAGCAGCTGCCATGCCTCGAGGGCCAGGTCGACGCCTGGTTTCTGGATGGTTTCGCCCCGGCGTGCAACCCCGACATGTGGACCCCCGAGCTGTTCGCCGAGCTGGCGAGGCTGGCGGCGCCCGGGGCGACGCTGGCAACGTTCACCAGTACCGGCTGGGTGCGCCGCGGTCTGGCGGCGGTCGGCTTCAAGATGAAACGGGTGCCGGGCATCGGCAACAAATGGCATGTGTCCCGAGGCATGTTCCTGGGCGATAGCGGCGCGCCTGCGCCTGCGGCCAAGCCCTGGTTCGCCCGCCCCGAGCCGGTCACGGGGGAGCGCCACGCGCTGGTCATCGGTGCCGGCCTGGCAGGGTGCGCCACCGCAGCCAGCCTGGCGGCGCGCGGCTGGCGCGTGTCGTTGCTCGAACGGCATGCCGAGGTCGCCCAGGAAGCGTCGGGCAATCCCCAGGGCGTGCTGTATCTGAAACTCTCGGCCCACGGCACGGCGCTTTCGCAGTTGATCCTGGCCGGTTTCGGTCATACCCGTCGCCTCCTCGAACAACTGCAACGCGGGCACGACTGGGACGCCTGCGGCGTGCTGCAACTGGCCTTCGACGACAAGGAAGCGCAGCGCCAGCAGCAACTGGCCGATGCATTCCAGCCGGAACTGCTGCACCGACTGGATCGTCTCGAAGCCCAAGCGCAGGCAGGTGTCGAACTGCCCAGCGGCGGTCTGTTCTACCCTGAAGGTGGCTGGGTCCACCCGCCGGCGCTGTGCGAGCATCTGGCCCGCCATCCGCGCATCACCTTGCTGCGCCATCATCACGTGGCCGAACTGCGCTACCTCGACGGTCAATGGCAGGCCTTCGACGGTGACCACCACCTGGCCAGTGCGCCAGTGGCCGTGCTGACGTGCGCCGCCCAAGTCAGTGCCTTTGCCCAGACCGCCGCGCTGCCGCTCAAGCGCATTCGCGGACAGATCACCCGCCTGCCCGAAACGGCGCGCAGCGCTGCGCTGTCGACGGTGATCTGCGCCGAAGGCTACGTCGCCCCTGCCCGTTCGGGCGAACACACGCTGGGCGCCAGCTTCGATTTCCACAGCGACGACCTGACACCGACCCAGGCCGACAACCTCGACAACCTCGCACTGCTCGAGGCCATTTCCCCGGATCTGGCAAGTCGCATCGACAGCGCCTCGATACCTATCGAGCAACTGCAAGGCCGGGCCGGATTTCGCTGCACCAGCCCTGACTACCTGCCGATCATCGGGCCGGTGGCCGACGCTCAGGCCTTCGCCGAGCGCTTTGCGATCCTGGCCAAGGACGCCCGTCAGGTGCCCGAGCAGCCTTGCCCGTGGCTGCCGGGGCTGTACGTGAACAGCGGGCATGGCTCGCGGGGGCTGATCACTGCCCCGCTGTCGGGTGAACTGATCGCTGCCTGGCTGGACGACGAGCCTTTGCCTCTGCCACGCGAGGTGGCCTGGGCGTGTCATCCGAATCGCTTCGCGCTGCGGCGCCTGATACGCAACAAAGCTTGAACCTGCTTGGGGGCCGGTACTCACAGTCACAGCCCCTTCCGCTGCCGAGGCGTGAGCGTCGCGGCTTCACCGTCATGAAGAAACCAGCCCATGTTGCGTATCCAGGGTTTGCACAAGACCTACTCCACACCGCAAGGCCCGCTGCCCGTGCTGCAAGGCATCGACCTGCACCTGGAGCGTGGCGCCAGCCTGGCCCTGATGGGTGAATCGGGCAGCGGCAAAAGTACCCTGCTGCATCTGGTGGCCGGTCTGGATGTCGCCGACAGCGGACGAATCGAAGCCGCCGGGCAGGTGCTTACCCAGATGAGCGAACGGGAACTGGCGCGCTGGCGGCGCTGCGACATCGGCCTGATCTTCCAGCAGTTCAACCTGATCGGCAGCCTCAGCGTGGCCGATAACCTGGCCTTCCAGGCCCGTCTGGCCGGACGCCTGGACCCCGCCTGGCAGCGCGAGCTGGCCGAACGGCTGGGCCTGTCGGCCCTGTTGCAGCGCTACCCCGAGCAACTGTCCGGCGGGCAGCAGCAGCGCGTGGCCTTGGGCCGCGCCCTGGCCTCGCGCCCGCCGCTGTTGCTGGCCGACGAGCCCACCGGCAACCTCGATGAGGCCACCAGCGAACAGGCGCTGGAGCTGATGCTGGAGCTGCTGCAAGCCACGGGCAGCACGCTTTTGATGGTGACTCACAGCCCGCTGGTGGCCGCGCGCCTTGAACATCGCGTGGTACTCAAGGCCGGCCGCATCGTCGCCGGGGCGGATCGCTAACGTGGCGGTGCTGTACTGGACCCTGCGCAGCCTGCTCAGCCATTGGCGCCGGCATCCGGTCCAGGGCGTGGCACTGATCACCGGCCTGTGGCTGGCCACTGCGTTGTTTACCGGCGTGCTCGCGCTGAACAGCCAGGCGCGGCAGAGCTATGCACTGGCCAGCCAGATGATCGGCGGGCAGGCCCAGGCGAACATCGTGGCACGCGACGGCGCAGAGCTGGCGCAATCGACCTTCGTTGACCTGCGCCTGCAGGGTTGGCCGGTCTCGCCGGTGCTCGAAGGTCGAATCACCCTGCCCTCCCACCCGCAACTGCGCCTACAGGTGGTGGGGATCGAACCCTTGACGTTGCCGGTGGGCAGTCCCGTGGCGGGCGCGGTGCCCAGTGTGGATGAGCTGAGCGCCTTCATCGGCGCACCCGGCCGAACCTGGGTGGCACCACAGACCCTGCGCGAACTGGGCGCAGAGGAAGGCGCACGCCTGCAGACCAGCAACGGCAGCATGCTGCCTCCCTTGCAGACACGCGCCCAGGCGGCACCCGGGGTGTTGCTGATGGACATCGGTGCGGCGCAGACGGTCCTGCAGATGCCCGACCAGTTGAGCCGACTGCTGCTGCCCAGGACGTTCCAGCACGCTCTTCCCGAGGCTTACACCGAGCGCCTGCAGATCAACCGCAGCGACGCCGATGGCGACCTTGCCCGCCTGACCGACAGTTTCCACCTGAACCTGACCGCCCTGGGCCTGCTGGCCTTCGTGGTCGGTCTGTTCATCGTCCACGCCGCCATCGGCCTGGCGCTGGAGCAACGCCGCGCCCTGCTGCGCACCCTGCGCGCCTGTGGCGTCAGCGCCGCCTTGCTGGTGCTGGCCCTGGTGCTGGAGCTGGGCCTGCTGGCGCTGCTCGGTGGCCTGGCCGGCATTGCCAGTGGCTACGGACTGGCCAGCCTACTGCTACCGGACGTCGCCGCCAGCCTGCGCGGTCTGTATGGTGCGGAAGTCGCCGGGCAATTGAACCTGAGTCCGTCGTGGTGGCTGGCAGGCCTGGCGCTGAGCCTGGGCGGCGTACTGCTGGCCGGTGCCGACAGCCTGTGGCGCGCCGCACGCCTGCCGCTGCTGTCTCTGTCGGGCGGCGAAGCCTGGCATCAGGCCCATCGCCAATGGCTGCGGCGTCAGGCCGTGGTGGCTGCGGCGGCAGCCGTATTGGCGCTGGCGTGTGCCGTGTTCGGCAACGGTCTGGCCAGTGGCTTCGTGCTGATGGGCAGCCTCTTGCTGGCGGCGGCACTGGCCCTGCCGGTCCTGCTCAGCACTGTCCTCGCCCTGCTTGCCCGGCGTCGTTGGGACGTACTGGGACAATGGTTTCTCGCCGACTGTCGCCAGCAGTTGCCTGGCCTGAGCCTGGCGCTCATGGCATTGCTGTTGGCCTTGGCCGCCAACATCGGCGCCGCGAGCATGACCGAGGGTTTCCGCCAGACTTTCAGCGGCTGGCTGGAACAGCGCCTGAGCGCGGAGTTATACCTGCGCCCGCTACACCCCGAGCAGGCTCAGGCGTTGCAGCAATGGTTGCAGCAACAGAATGAAGTGCAACAGGTCCTGCCCGGCTGGGAAATGCAGATCCGTCAGCAAGGCTGGCCAACCGAATTGGCGGCGGTGATCGATGCCCCTCTCTATCGCCAGCACTGGCCGCTGCTCGAACAGGCCGCCGGCAACCCGTGGGATCAATTGTTTTCCGGCGACAACCTGATGCTCAGCGAGCAACTGGCCCGCCGCCTGAATGTGGGCATCGGCGCGCGGCTCACACTGCCCGCCGCCCAGGGGCAATGGAACCCGACGGTGGTAGGTATCTACGCCGACTACGGCAACCCCAAGGGGCATATCCTGGTCAGTGCCGAGCAGTTCCAGCGTCACTGGCCCGGTACCCCGCCCGCGCGCTTCGCGCTGCGCATGGCCGAGGCCGATACCGCCTCCCTGAAAAACAGGGTGCAGCAAGCGTTCGGCCTAGACGACAGCCATGTGGTGGAGCAACAACAGCTCAAGCGCTGGGCCTCGCAGGTTTTCGAACGCACCTTCAGCGCCACCGCCGCGCTGAATGCGCTGACCCTGGGTGTGGCCGGGGTCGCCCTGTTCATTGGCTTGCTGACCCAGAGCCAGAGTCGCCTGGGCCAGCTTGCGCCGCTGTGGGCGATGGGTGTCGGCCGTCGCCAGCTGATCCTGTTGAGTGTGGCGCAGACCTTGATCCTGGCCCTGCTGACCTTGCTGCTCGCCGTGCCGCTGGGCATTCTGCTCGCCTGGTGCCTGGTCGCGGTGATCAACGTGCAGGCCTTCGGCTGGCGCCTGCCGTTGCAAGTGTTTCCCCTGCAGATTCTGCAACTGTGCGGCTTGGCACTGATCGCCGCGATGCTGGCTTCGGCCTGGCCCATGCGGCGTCTGCAACGCAGCCAACCCACCGACCTGCTGCGAGTGATGGCCAGTGAACGTTAAGCTGATCCAAACCCTGTTGCTGACTGTATTGCTCGCAGTGAGCGGGTGCGACCCGACGCCGCCGCCGGCCGGTTTCGCCGGTCTGGGCGGACAGGCTGGCGACTTCGCCCAGGTCAAACCGGGCAAGGTCTTCAGCTTTCCGGCCGATCATGGCGCCCACCCGGACTTCCGCATCGAATGGTGGTACCTGACCGCCAACCTCGAAGACGACCAGGGCCAGCGCTTCGGTGTGCAGTGGACACTGTTCCGCAGCGCCCTGGCGCCGGGCAGCACGGCGTCCGGCTGGAACAACCGCAATCTGTGGATCGGTCATGCCGGACTTACTTCGGCGACTGACCACTACAGCGCGCAGACCTTGGCCCGAGGCGGTATCGGCCAGGCGGGTGTAGAGGTCAAACCGTTCAACGCCTGGATCGACGATTGGCACCTGCGTAGCCAGCCGGGCGCTGCGGACAGCCTCGCGGCCATGGACGTGCAGGCCAAAGGCCAGGGCTTCGCCTACCAATTGGCACTGACCAGCGAGCGTGCGCTGGTGCTTCAGGGCGAGCAGGGCTACAGCCGCAAGTCCGATGCCGGACAGGCTTCGTATTACTACAGCCAGCCGTTTTTCAGCGCAGCCGGGCAGGTGCAGATCGAAGGCAAGCGCTATCAGGTCAAGGGCCGTGCCTGGCTCGACCGGGAATGGAGCAGCCAACCGTTGGCCGCCGATCAGTCCGGCTGGGACTGGTTTTCCCTGCACCTGGACGACGGTCAGCAGTTGATGGTGTTTCGTCTGCGTGGCGCCGGCGAACAACATTTTCTCAGCGGCAACTGGATAGACGCGCAGGGCCATAGCACGCCGTTGGCACCGGGCAGCATCAGCCTGCGCCCACTGCAGGACACTCTTGTGGCCGGCAGGCAGGTGCCCACGCGCTGGGCCATCGACATCCCCAGCCATGCCTTGCATGTGGAAACCACGGCATTGAACCCCAAGGCCTGGATGGCGGTAGGCACGCCCTACTGGGAAGGCCCGGTGACCCTGACCGGGAGCCACGGCGGCGAAGGCTATCTGGAAATGACCGGATACTGATACACGCACGGCTTTTTGTACAAATATCAAACCAACCGGCGTCGCAGCGGTCCTTGTACAAATACCTCAGGACGCTCCGTCAAGGCATGCCGACCCCCAGCGCTTTTGCCAAACACTGGTTCGCCAGCCGCCAATGGAAGCCGTTTCCTTTCCAGAAGGACGTCTGGGCCGCCGTCAAACGCGGCGAGTCAGGCATGCTTCACGCCAGCACCGGTGCCGGCAAGACCTACGCGGTCTGGTTCGCCGCCCTGCAACGTTTCGCCAAGGCCGGTCCCGTCATACCCAAGGGCAAACGCAAGCCCGTCATGGCACCGTTGACGGTGTTGTGGATCACCCCCATGCGCGCCCTGGCCGCCGACACCCTGCGCGCCCTGCAGGTACCGGTCGACGAATTGCAGATCGGCTGGAGCCTGGGCCTGCGCACCGGCGACACCAGCAGCAGCGACCGTGCCAAGCAAACCCGCCGGCTGCCGTCGGCGCTGGTGACCACACCGGAAAGCCTGACGCTGCTGCTGGCCCGCGACAAGGCCTGCGAAGAGTTGAGCAGCGTCGCCATGGTTGTCGTCGATGAATGGCATGAACTGATCGGCAACAAGCGCGGGGTGCAGTTGCAACTGGCCCTGGCGCGGCTGCGGCAGTGGAATCCGCAACTCATCGTCTGGGGTATTTCTGCCACCTTGGGCAACCAGGCTCATGCGCAGGAAGTTCTGCTACCCGGCCAACCGAGCGTCAGCGTACAGGGAGCCCAGGCCAAGACCATCGAGGTCGACACCCTGTTGCCCGCAGCCATCGAACGGTTTCCCTGGGGCGGTCACATGGGCCTGCGCATGCTCGATCAGGTGGTGGCCGAAATCGATCGCAGCAGCAGCTGCCTGGTGTTCACCAACACCCGCGCGCAGTCCGAAATCTGGTTCCAGGCGATCCTCGACGCCCGTCCGGATTGGGCGGGCATCATCGCCCTGCACCACAGCTCGTTGTCGCGTGAGGTGCGCGAGTGGGTCGAACGCGCCCTCAAGGATGGCCAGCTCAAGGCGGTGGTGTGCACTTCGAGCCTGGACCTGGGGGTCGACTTCCTGCCGGTGGAACGGGTGCTGCAAATCGGATCGGCCAAGGGCATTGCGCGCTTGATGCAACGAGCCGGCCGCTCCGGGCATGCCCCGGGCCGGGCTTCGCGGGTCACCCTGGTACCGACCCACAGCATGGAACTGGTGGAAGCGGCGGCGGCCCATGATGCGGTCGCACAGCGGCGCATCGAGCCGCGCGAATCACCGGAAAAACCGCTGGATGTGCTGGTTCAGCATCTGGTCAGCATGGCCCTGGGCGGCGGCTTCCTGCCCGAACGACTGCTGGCCGAGGTGCGCACGACCTGGGCCTACCGCAACCTCAGCGATGACGAATGGCAATGGGCCCTGGCGTTCGTTCGCTACGGCGGCCACTCGTTGACGGCCTATCCGGACTACCGCCGAGTCGAGCCGGACGAGCACGGCCTGTGGCGCGTGCCCGACGCGCGCCTGGCCCGCCGTCACCGCATGGGCATCGGTACCATCGTCAGCGATGCCAGCCTGCAGCTCAAATACTGGAGCAAGGGCGGCGGCGGACGCTCCCTGGGCAGTGTCGAGGAAGGTTTCATCGCCCGCCTCAAGCCGGGCGATGGTTTCCTCTTCGCTGGTCGCCAACTGGAACTGGTGCGGGTCGAGGACATGACTGCCTACGTCAAGCGCAGCACCGCCAAGAAAGCTGCCGTGCCGCGCTGGAATGGCGGCCGCATGCCGCTGTCCGGCGAATTGGCCGACGCGCTGGTGGCGAAACTGGGCGCCGCCGCCCGCGGCGAGTACGACAGTCCCGAGATGCGCGCCGTGCGCCCGCTGCTCGACGTACAGCAGCAATGGTCAGCGCTGCCCAGCGAAATCACGCTGCTGGCGGAAACCCTCAAGTCGCGCGAGGGCTGGCATCTGTTCCTCTACCCCTTCGGCGGTCGTCAGGTGCACCTGGGACTAGGCAGTCTGCTCGCCTGGCGCCTGGCCCAACGCCAACCCCTGACCTTCTCCATTGCCGTGAACGACTACGGCCTGGAGCTGCTAAGCGCCACCGAAGTGGACTGGGCCACCCAACTCGACCCGGCGCTGCTCAGCGCCCAGGGTCTATTGAACGACGTGCTGGCCAGCCTCAACGCCGGCGAGTTGGCCCTGCGACGCTTTCGCGAGATTGCGCGGATCTCCGGGCTGGTCTTCGGCGGCTATCCCGGATCGCAAAAAAGTACCCGACAGGTGCAGGCCTCCAGCGGTCTGTTCTTCCAGGTATTCAAGCAATACGATGCCGGCAACCTGCTGCTGACCCAGGCCCAGGAAGAGGTCCTGAAACAGGAGCTCGAAGTCGAGCGACTGGAGCACGTGCTGGAACAGATCGCCAGCCGTCGACTGGATCTGCACGCCGTCAAGCGCCCCACACCGCTGGGCTTTCCGCTGCTGGTGGAACGCTTCCGCGAAAGCCTGAGCTCGGAGAAGCTGGCCGATCGTATCCGCCGCATGGTCGGCGACCTGGAGAAAGCCGCAGGATGAGTGAGTATTGCAGCGTACAACTGGCGGGTGCCGAACTCTGGTTGCTGGCCGAAAAGGCCATCTACTGGCCTGAACGTGAAGTCCTGCTGATCGCCGACGCGCACTTTGGCAAGGCGGCCGCCTACCGCAAGTTGGGGCAACCCGTGCCCCATGGCACCACCGCCAGCAATCTGCAGGTGATCGATCGGATCATGGGCAGATACCCGACCCGGCACCTGGTCTTCCTGGGCGATTTTCTTCACGCACCGGGGTCGCACTCGGCAGGAACGCTGGGCGCGCTGGCCGCCTGGCGTGCGGAAGTCGCAGATCTGCGCATCACATTGATTCGAGGCAACCACGACAAGCGCGCAGGCGACCCACCGTCCGAGCTGCGTTTCGACGTGGTGACGGAGCCATTGGAAATGGGCCCGTTCGCACTGCAACACGAACCGGACGTGCATCCGACCCTGCACGTGCTGGCCGGACACATACACCCTGTGTACCGGCTGCATGGGCGGGGGCGACAGAGCTTGCGGCTGCCGTGCTACCTGCTGGGCGGCAAGGTCAGCCTGCTACCGGCGTTCGGCGCGTTCACCGGCGGATTCAACATGAACAACGACGCCAACCAGCGTGTGTACGTGGTCGGCGACGGTGGCGTCTGGCAGGTCGCCTGAGCGATCAGGCCACGGGCGCGGGCGGTGGCTCGTCGGGGACGGTCGGGCTGCCGGGTTCGGTCGGCTGCGGGGTATCAGGATCGGGTTGGCCGGGTACTCCACCGGCCATGTGGCCGTAAGAGTCGGCCAGAAGCGACCAGGCAAGTATGCCAATCTGGTTGGGTTGCAGCTGAGCCAGTTGAGCACTGATAGTCGGGTCGATTTTCATAGACACTCCTGAGCGTTGGCCCGGCCTACGGTAAGCAAGCCGGGGAGTTCACTCATATGGAGTGGGAAATGGGCAACTAGTTCGCCCATCGCTGGTTTCAGGTACGCGGCAGGGTGACGCCGCGCTGACCTTGATATTTGCCACCGCGGTCCTTGTAGGAGACTTCGCACTCCTCGTCGGACTCCAGGAACAGCATCTGCGCCACCCCTTCATTCGCATAGATCTTGGCCGGCAACGTCGTGGTGTTGGAGAACTCCAGGGTCACGTGCCCTTCCCATTCCGGCTCCAGCGGCGTGACGTTGACGATGATGCCGCAACGCGCGTAGGTGCTCTTGCCCAGGCAGATGGTCAGCACGTTGCGCGGGATGCGGAAGTACTCGACGGTGCGCGCCAGGGCGAAGGAGTTCGGCGGAATGATGCAGACGTCGCTCTTGATGTCGACGAAGCTCTTCTCGTCGAAATTCTTGGGGTCGACGGTGGCCGAATTGATGTTGGTGAACACCTTGAATTCGTCGGCGCAGCGCACGTCGTAGCCGTAGCTGGACACCCCGAAGGAAATCACGCGATCGGCGCCCTCGCCGCGCACCTGGCGTTCGACGTAGGGTTCGATCATGCCGTGTTCTTGCGCCATGCGGCGAATCCACTTGTCCGATTTGATGCTCATGGCGGGTGTCCTGAATAGCGAGGTGAATAGAATCCGAGCGGCATCTTACCGGGCCTCGCGCCAGGGTTCAAAGACTGCCTCGTCCAATGCCCGACCAACCTGCCACAGGCCGACGCGAGGCCGCCGATCAACATTTGCAAGAAACCCTCAAAAGACCATTGGCACGTTCCCGAAAAAGGGTTAAGGTGGCGTCACTGTGTTGCTTGTGTCACTGAGAATCTCTACCCGATGTCCAACATCTTCATGAATTTTCCTGCTCTTTGCACTCAGTCTCGGCCAGGGCTCTTCCCGAACCGCAGTTAACTTTGTCCAAGGAGATACACCATGTCCAATCGCCAAACCGGTACCGTCAAGTGGTTCAACGATGAAAAAGGCTTCGGCTTCATCACTCCACAATCCGGTGACGACCTGTTCGTACACTTCAAAGCCATCCAGGCTGACGGCTTCAAAAGCCTGAAAGAAGGCCAGCAGGTCTCTTTCATCGCTACCCGCGGTCAGAAAGGCATGCAAGCTGAAGAAGTTCAAGTTGTCTAACTTGAGCTGAACAGCTTCTAAAAGACCCCGCCCTCACCGGCGGGGTTTTTTTATGCCCGCGATTCGTCGACTTTCCGCAAAAGCGGCGAGCGCACCCCAGTGCACCCGCCGCCCATTCGACGGCAATCAGTCGTCAGTCATGGTAATGCTGGGCATCGCCGGTGCATCGGCTTCCTGTAGGACGATCCGCGCGCCGACGTGCCGGGCCAGTTCCTGATAGACCATGGCAATCTGGCTTTCCGGCTCGGCCGCTGCGGTCGGTTTGCCGCCGTCGGCCTGCTCGCGAATCAGCATCGACAGCGGCAACGACGCCAGCAGCTCGACCCCGTATTGCGACGCCAGCTTCTCGCCCCCGCCTTCGCCGAACAGGTGCTCGGCATGGCCGCAGTTGGAGCAGATGTGAACGGCCATGTTCTCGACCACGCCGAGCACCGGGATGTGCACCTTGCGGAACATCTCAACCCCTTTGCGAGCATCCAGCAAGGCCAGGTCCTGGGGCGTGGTGACGATCACCGCACCCGCCACCGGCACCTTCTGCGCCAGGGTCAGCTGGATGTCGCCGGTGCCAGGCGGCATGTCGATGACCAGGTAATCGAGGTCGTCCCAGGCGGTCTGGGTGACCAGCTGCAACAGCGCCCCGGACACCATCGGACCACGCCAGACCATGGGCGTGTTGTCATCGGTGAGGAAGGCCATCGACATCACTTCCACGCCATGGGCCTGGATGGGCACGAACCATTTCTGATCCTTGACCTTGGGCCGGGTGCCCTCGGCGATGCCGAACATCACGCCCTGGCTGGGGCCATAGATGTCGGCGTCGAGAATCCCCACGCGGGCGCCTTCGCGGGCCAGGGCCAGGGCCAGGTTGGCCGCGGTCGTCGACTTGCCGACCCCGCCCTTGCCCGAGGCCACGGCCACCACGTTCTTGACGTTGGCCAGGCCGGGAATCTGCGCCTGCGCCTTGTGCGCCTGGACCACGCAATCGATCTGCACGCGGGCACGGTCGACGCCGGCGATGTTTTCGACGGCGGTCTGCAACACCTGGGCCCAGCCGTTCTTGAACAGGCCGGCGGCGTACCCCAGTTGCAGGCGCACCTGCACCTGCCCGCCGTCGATATCGATGGCCTGCACACAGCCGGCGCTGACCGGATCCTGGTTCAGGTAAGGGTCGGTGTACTGGCGAAGGACGGCTTCCACCGCTGCGCGATTCACGGTGCTCATGGCTACTCCCGATCAAAGACTGAGCAAAACAGGCGGCTATCCTAACGCGTCTGCCCGGGCACCGGCAGATTGGATTTGCGCGCGCGCCGGCAGGCCGTCCACGGCATCGGTGCCCGGCGCCCAGATTATTCAGCATACCTTTGGCCCTGCGCCCCCCAATCCGTTAGAATCAGCGCCTTTTCAAAAGCGGGAGACAGGCAGCATGGCGCAGCAGTATCAACCGGGGCAACGCTGGATCAGCGACAGCGAAGCGGAACTCGGCCTGGGCACCGTCCTGGCCCAGGACGGTCGCTTGCTCACCGTGCTCTACCCGGCCACCGGCGAAACCCGCCAGTACGCATTGCGCAATGCCCCATTGACGCGCGTGCGTTTTTCCCCAGGCGACGTGATCACCCACTTCGAAGGTTGGAAACTGACCGTACGCGAAGTCGACGACGCCGACGGCCTGCTGGTCTACCACGGCCTGAATGCGCAGAACGAGCAATGCACGCTGCCTGAAACCCAGCTGTCCAACTTCATCCAGTTCCGCCTGGCCAGCGACCGCCTGTTCGCCGGGCAGATCGATCCGCTGCCGTGGTTCTCGCTGCGCTACAACACGCTGGAACACACCAGCAAGCAGTTGCAGTCCTCGCTCTGGGGCCTGGGCGGCGTGCGTGCGCAACCCATCGCGCACCAGTTGCACATCGCTCGCGAGGTGGCCGATCGGATCGCCCCGCGTGTACTGCTGGCCGACGAAGTGGGTCTGGGCAAAACCATCGAAGCCGGCCTGGTGATTCACCGCCAGCTGCTGTCTGGCCGCGCCAGCCGCGTGCTGATCCTGGTGCCGGAAAACCTCCAGCACCAATGGCTGGTGGAAATGCGTCGACGCTTCAACCTGCAGGTGGCGCTGTTCGATGCCGAGCGCTTCATCGAAAGCGATGCCAGCAACCCGTTCGAAGATGCGCAACTGGCGCTGGTCTCGCTGGAATGGCTGACCGAAGACGAGAAGGCCCAGGATGCGCTGTTCGCCGCTGGCTGGGACCTGCTGGTGGTCGACGAGGCGCACCACCTGGTGTGGCACGAGGAAAAGGCCAGCCCGCAGTATTCGCTGGTCGAGCAACTGGCCGAGGTCATTCCCGGGGTGCTGCTGCTCACCGCTACCCCCGAGCAATTGGGCCAGGACAGCCATTTCGCCCGCCTGCGCCTGCTCGATCCGAACCGCTTCCACGACCTGGCCGCCTTCCGCGCCGAAAGCGAGAACTACCGCCCGGTCGCCGAGGCCGTGCAGGAGCTGCTGGACAAGGGTCGGCTATCGACCACCGCGCAGCAGACCATCCATGGTCTGCTTGGCGCTGATGGCGACACCTTGGTCGCGGCGGTCAACGCCGGCGACGAGGAAGCCGGCCCGCGCCTGATCCGTGAACTGCTCGATCGCCACGGCACCGGGCGCGTGCTGTTCCGCAACACCCGTGCGGCGGTGCAGGGCTTTCCCGAGCGCAAGCTGCACCCCTACCCGCTGCCGAGCCCGGACCAATACCTGGAACTGCCTCTGGGCGAACACGCCGACCTGTACCCGGAAGTCAGCTTCCAGGCCCAGGCCGAGGACGCAGAAGCCGAGCGCTGGTGGCGTTTCGATCCACGGGTGGAATGGCTGATCGACACCCTCAAGATGCTCAAGCGCACGAAGGTGCTGGTCATCTGCGCCCATGCCGAAACCGCGATGGACCTGGAAGATGCACTGCGCGTGCGCTCCGGCACCCTGGCCACGGTCTTCCACGAAGGCATGAGCATTCTGGAACGGGACCGTGCGGCGGCCTACTTCGCCGACGAGGAATTCGGCGCACAGGTCCTGATCTGCTCGGAAATCGGCAGCGAGGGCCGCAACTTCCAGTTCGCCCACCACTTGGTGCTGTTCGACCTGCCTGCGCACCCCGACCTGCTGGAGCAGCGCATCGGTCGTCTCGACCGGATTGGCCAGAAGCACATCATCGAGCTGCACGTGCCGTACCTGGAAAACAGCCCGCAGGAGCGTCTGTTCCAGTGGTACCACGGTGCGCTCAATGCCTTCCTCAACACCTGCCCGACCGGCAACGCGCTGCAGCATCAATTCGGTCCGCGCTTGCTGCCGATGCTGGAAAACGCCGACGACGGTGAATGGCAAGCGTTGATCGACGAAGCCCGCGGCTGTCGCGAAGCGCTGGAAAGCGAGCTGCATACCGGGCGTGACCGGCTGCTGGAGCTCAACTCCGGCGGCGACGGTGAAGGTCAGGCCCTGGTGGCGGCGATCGAGGAGCAGGACGACCAATTCGCCCTGCCGATCTACATGGAAACCCTCTTCGACGCCTTCGGCATCGACAGCGAGGACCATTCGGACAACGCGCTCATCCTGCGCCCCAGCGAAAAGATGCTGGATGCCAGCTTCCCGCTGGGCGACGACGAAGGCGTGACCATCACCTACGACCGCGAGCAGGCGCTGTCGCGTGAAGACATGCAGTTCATCACCTGGGAACACCCCATGGTGCAGGGGGGCATGGACCTGGTGCTGGCGGGTTCCATGGGCAACACCGCCGTGGCGCTGATCAAGAACAAGGCGCTCAAGCCTGGCACCGTGCTCCTGGAGCTGCTCTACGTGAGCGAAGTGGTGGCACCGCGCTCGTTGCAGTTGGGGCGTTACCTGCCGCCCGCTGCCCTGCGCTGCCTGCTCGACACCAATGGCAACGACCTGGCGTCGCGCGTGTCTTTCGAAACTCTCAACGACCAGCTCGAAAGCGTGCCCAAGGCCAGCGCCAACAAGTTCATCCAGGCCCAGCGCGATGTGCTGGCACCGCGTATCACTGCCGGTGAAAGCAAGATCGCGCCGCGTCATGCCGAACGCGTGGCCCAGGCACAACATCGCCTGGCCGCCGAGACGGATGAAGAACTGGCCCGCCTGACCGCTCTGCAGGCAGTCAATCCAACCGTGCGTGACAGTGAGCTGGTCGCTCTGCGTAAACAGCGCGAGGAAGGCCTGGCCATGCTCGAGAAGGCCGCCCTGCGCCTGGAAGCGATCCGGGTTCTGGTAGCAGGCTGATCCATCACTTGCCCCGCAGGCCCAAGCCTGCGGGGCAAGGCGTTACGGTTTCACCCCACCTGTTACTGAGCGTGTCGCTCGCTCACTCTTACGCCCTGCGCTTGTCTCGCCATCGGATGCAGCGCCGAACAGCCCCCGCCAATAATGATCCAGTGCCGCACCAGTGCGGTGCAGCTTTTACTGCGACGCCCTTTCCTGGATCACCACCCAGGGCGAAACCACCACCGCCCATAGCGTCGGATCGCGCTCGCAGAAATCCAGAGCCCGCGGCGCAGACAGCTTCTCGACCTGCCCATCGGCCAGCCATTGAGCTACCAACGCGTGTGCGTCTTCAGCCAACGCTTGCGCCACCGTGATCAAATCCAGCGCAGGATCGACCCACAACAGGGCACCCTTGGCGAAAAAGGGTTGCAGCGCCTGCCATTCGATAATTGCAGTCTCGCCCAGCAGCTTGGCATAGAGGGTGCTAGCGTTTTCAGTCATGGGTTTTACCGTCAGGAAAAAAATCGGCGCCATGATAGCCGTCCGAATCACCTGGAAAAACCCGGTTGCAATATACAGCTTCGAGTTTTGCCCTTGTAATCGGGGCTTTCTGGCGCTGTCACCCGCCGAAATGTACTCGAATCTGTAACTTTATGTCGATTTAGCGACAACCGATCGATTTCGCTGCAAACGCCAGCTTTCCAACGGATAAAGCGGCGCTCTACACTGTACCGGTACAGTTGTCGGGTGCAGATTCGGATGTCGTCTGCCATGTCTCGCCGAGGGGGTAAAGCGGTGGGGATGGCCAAGATTCGGTCCGTCGCCTGTTCGGCCAGGACTATAAAAAATACAACGCAAAAAGGGAGCACTAATGAATAAGCAGATTTCCAAACTGTTTGCCGCTCTGGTTCTGGCCGGCGTCGCCAGCCACTCGATGGCGGCCGATACCATCAAGATCGGTATCGCCGGTCCCAAGACCGGTCCGGTCGCCGAATACGGCGTGATGCAGTTCAACGGCGCGAAGATGGCCATCGAGCAGATCAACGCCAAAGGCGGCGTCGACGGCAAGAAACTCGAAGCGGTCGAATACGACGATGCCTGCGATCCCAAGCAAGCCGTTGCAGTCGCCAACAAGGTGGTCAACGACGGCGTCAAGTTCGTCATCGGTCACCTGTGCTCCAGCTCCGCCCAGCCTGCCTCCGACGTCTACGAAGACGAAGGCATCATCATGGTCACCCCGGCGGCCACCAGCCCCGAGCTCACCGCGCGTGGCTACAAGCTGGTCTTCCGTACTATCGGCCTGGACAGCGCCCAGGGCCCTGCCGCCGGCAACTACATCGCCGACGTGGTCAAGCCCAAGACCGTGGCCGTGATCCACGACAAGCAGCAGTACGGCGAAGGCATTGCCAGCGCGGTCAAGACCACCCTGGAAGGCAAAGGCGTCAAGGTCGCCGTGTTCGAAGGCATCAACGCCGGCGACAAGGACTTCTCCTCGCTGATCGCCAAGCTCAAGCAGGCCAATGTCGACTTCGTCTACTACGGCGGCTACCACCCGGAACTGGGCCAGATCCTGCGCCAGTCCAAGGAAAAAGGCCTGAACGCTAAGTTCATGGGCCCTGAAGGCGTGGGTAACGACTCGATTTCGCAGATCGCCGGCGAAGCCTCCGAAGGTCTGTTGGTCACCCTGCCCAAATCCTTCGACAAGGACCCGACCAACGTCGCTCTGACCAAGGCCTTCCAGGACAAGAAACAGGATCCTAGCGGTCCGTTCGTCTACCCGTCCTACTCGGCTGTGCAAGTGATTGCCGACGGCATCACCGCCGCCAAGAGCGAAGACACCGACAAGGTGGCTGCGGCCATTCACGCCGGTACCTTCAAGACGCCAATGGGTGAGCTGAGCTACGACACCAAGGGCGACCTGAAGAACTTCCAGTTCGTGGTCTACGAGTGGCACTTCGGCAAGCCGAAGACCGAAGCCGCCCAGTAAGCCTGGCAACACCCCCACAAAGCCCACTGCACCGCAGTGGGCTTTGTTTTACGAGTGACGGGTACAGCCGGTGCAATCCACCGACTGGCCCCCTGAAAATCTTGAAACCGTGACCAGCGGTTCACCTGCCCTGCCCGGTAACACTGCACCAAGGAGAGCGCTCGGACATGGCTGGAGAAATGCGAACAGGTTTTTAGGAGCGCGGTAAATGCCTGAACTATTCCACTACATGCAGCAGTTGGTGAATGGCCTGACCATCGGCAGCACCTATGCATTGATCGCCATCGGCTACACGATGGTGTACGGCATCATCGGCATGATCAACTTCGCCCATGGCGAGGTGTACATGATCGGTTCGTATGTCACCTTCATTGTCCTGGCGGGCCTGGCCATGCTGGGCATCCACAGTCTTCCGATCCTGATGATCGCCGGCTTCGCCGCCGCCATCCTGGTCACCAGCGCCTATGGCTACAGCATCGAACGAGTCGCCTATCGGCCGCTGCGCAACAGCAACCGGTTGATCCCGCTGATCTCGGCGATCGGCATGTCGATCTTCCTGCAGAACTCGGTGCAGCTGTCCCAGGGCTCGGGCAACTTCGCCATTCCCAACCTGCTTCCCGGCAGCCTGACCTTCGGCCCCGGTGGCGCCGAGGAAGTGCAGATTTCCTACATGCAGATCCTGGTGTTCATGGTGACGCTGGCCGCGATGTACGGCCTGACCCTGTTCATTTCCCGCTCGCGCATGGGCCGCGCCTGTCGCGCCTGCGCCGAGGACATGAAGATGGCCAACCTGCTGGGCATCAATACCAACGCGATCATCGCCCTGACCTTCGTCATCGGCGCGGCCCTGGCGGCCGTCGCAGCGGTGCTGCTGAGCATGCAGTACGGCGTGATCAACCCCAGCGCCGGCTTCCTGGTCGGGCTCAAGGCCTTTACCGCTGCTGTTCTGGGCGGCATCGGCAGCATTCCAGGTGCCATGCTCGGCGGCCTGGTTCTGGGCGTGGCCGAAGCCTTCGGCGCGGATATCTTCGGTGACCAGTACAAGGACGTCGTTTCGTTCGGCCTGCTGGTCCTGGTTCTATTGTTCCGGCCGACCGGCATCCTGGGCCGTCCGGAGGTTGAGAAAGTATGAGCAAGTCTCTTCGATCCGCGCTCTTCAGCGCGGCACTGGTGTGGGCCGTGGCCTACCCGGTACTGGGCCTGAAACTGGCCTTCTCCGGTGTCACCCTGGTTGTGCAGAACGCCAGCACCGGCACGCTGCTGACCATTGCCGGCTGCTCGGTGCTGATGTTCCTGAGGGTGCTGTTCGCCGAGCGCATCGGCGGCTTGCGCCGCGATACGAGCCGCCCGTTGATACCGGCCAAGGCCTCGAACTTCCTGACCCTGCCCAGCACCCAGCGCTGGGCCATCCTGGCCTTGGTGGTGCTGGCGTTCATCTGGCCGTTCTTCGGCTCCCGCGGCGCGGTCGACATCGCGACCCTGATCCTGATCTACGTCATGCTCGGCCTGGGGCTGAACATCGTGGTCGGTCTGGCGGGCCTGCTCGACCTGGGCTACGTCGGTTTCTACGCCGTCGGCGCCTACGGCTACGCCCTGCTCTCGCACTATTTCGGCCTGAGCTTCTGGGAATGCCTGCCGCTGGCAGGCCTGCTGGCGGCCACCTTCGGCTTCCTGCTGGGCTTCCCGGTGCTGCGTCTGCGCGGTGACTACCTGGCTATCGTGACGCTGGGCTTCGGCGAAATCATCCGGATCTTCCTGCGCAACCTCACCGACATCACCGGTGGCCCGAACGGCATCAGCAACATCGAGAAACCGACGTTGTTCGGCCTGACGTTCGAACGCCGCGCCGCCGAGGGCAGCCAGACCTTCCACCAGTTCTTCGGTCTGGAATACAGCCCGATCAGCAAGGTCATCTTCCTCTACCTGATCGCCCTGCTGATGGCCCTGGCCGCACTGTTCGTCATCAATCGCCTGTTGCGCATGCCCATTGGCCGCGCCTGGGAAGCCTTGCGCGAAGACGAGATCGCCTGCCGCGCGCTAGGCCTGAACCCGACCGTGATCAAGCTTTCCGCGTTCACCCTGGGCGCAGCCTTCGCAGGCTTTGCCGGTAGCTTCTTCGCCGCGCGCCAAGGCCTGGTTACCCCGGAGTCGTTCACCTTCATCGAGTCGGCGATCATTCTCGCCATCGTCGTGTTGGGTGGCATGGGTTCGCAGCTGGGGGTGATCCTTGCCGCCATCGTGATGATCCTGCTGCCTGAGCTGATGCGTGAGTTCAGCGACTACCGCATGTTGATGTTCGGCGCCCTGATGGTGCTGATGATGATCTGGCGTCCGCAAGGCTTGCTTCCGATGCAGCGTCCCCACCTGGAGCTGCGCAAATGAGCCAGAACATTCTGCAAGTCACTGACCTGAGCATGCGCTTCGGCGGCCTGCTGGCGGTCAACGGTGTGGCCCTGAGCGTGAAGGAAAAGCAGGTGGTGGCCCTGATCGGCCCCAACGGCGCCGGCAAGACCACGGTGTTCAACTGCCTGACCGGTTTCTACAAGCCCAGCGGCGGGACCATTCTGCTCGATGGCCAGCCGATCCAGGGTCTGCCAGGCCATCAGATCGCCCGCAAGGGCGTGGTGCGCACCTTCCAGAACGTACGCCTGTTCAAGGAAATGACCGCGCTGGAGAATCTGCTGATCGCCCAGCATCGCCACTTGAACACCAACTTCTTCGCCGGTCTGTTCAAGACGCCGAGCTTCCGCAAGAGCGAAAGGGACGCCATGGAGTACGCCGAATACTGGCTGGAAAAGGTCAACCTCAAGGAGTTCGCCAACCGCACTGCGGGCACGCTCGCCTATGGCCAGCAACGCCGCCTGGAAATCGCCCGCTGCATGATGACGCGACCGCGCATGCTGATGCTCGACGAGCCTGCGGCCGGCCTCAACCCGCGTGAAACCGATGACCTGAAGGCACTGATCGGCGTTCTGCGTGAAGAACACAACGCCACCGTGCTGCTGATCGAGCATGACATGAAGCTGGTGATGAGCATTTCCGACCACATCGTCGTGATCAACCAGGGCACCCCCCTGGCCGATGGCACGCCCGAACAGATCCGTGACAATCCTGACGTCATCAAAGCCTACCTGGGGGAAGCGTAAATGCTGCAGTTCGAAAACGTTTCCACCTTCTACGGCAAGATCCAGGCGCTGCACGGGGTCAACGTGGAGGTCCGCCAAGGCGAGATCGTCACGCTGATCGGCGCCAACGGCGCGGGCAAGTCGACCCTGCTGATGACCCTCTGCGGCGCGCCAAGGGCGCACTCGGGGAGCATTCGCTACATGGGCGAAGAGCTGGTGGGCAAGGAATCGGCGGAAATCATGCGCAAGAGCATTGCCGTGGTGCCCGAGGGCCGACGGGTGTTCGCGCGCCTGACCGTCGAGGAAAACCTGGCCATGGGCGGGTTCTTCACCGACAAGGGTGATTACCAGGAACAGATGGACAAGGTCCTGGCGTTGTTCCCGCGGCTCAAGGAGCGCTTCAGCCAGCGCGGCGGCACGATGTCCGGCGGTGAGCAGCAGATGCTGGCCATCGGTCGCGCGCTGATGAGCAAACCCAAGCTGCTACTGCTCGACGAACCCTCGCTGGGCCTGGCGCCGATCATCATCCAGCAGATCTTCGACATCATCGAACAGCTGCGCCGCGACGGCGTGACCGTGTTTCTGGTGGAGCAGAACGCCAACCAGGCCCTGAAGATCGCCGACCGCGCCTATGTGCTGGAAAACGGCCGAGTGGTCATGCAGGGCAGCGGCGAAGCCCTGCTGACCGATCCAAAGGTGCGCGAGGCCTATCTGGGCGGTTGAGTGGGCCGCCAGGCTCATACATGGGAGTTGCCGCTCCGCTACCCGTAGGAGCGGTCTGCGGCCGCGAAGGCATCACCGCAGCTCGACTGACAGACCGCGGTAGGGCCCTCGCGGCCGCGGACCGCTCCTACGGTAGACCGTGAAATGGCGTGAGCGGCGTAGCCCAATCCCCATGAACACGCTTTTCACGCCCCCTGTGCTACCGTGCCCTCCATTGTTCAGGAGACCCACGATGCACCTGCCCCGCTCCCTTGCCATGCTCGTCCTGCTGCCGCTGCTCGCCAGTTGCCAATCCTTCTTCAACCGCGCACCTAACGCGCCCTCCACCGCCGGTCTGACGCGCATGCAAGGCGCGCTGCAAGGTGACAACGGCCGGCTGTTCTTCCAGCCGTGCGGCGATCCGCGCCGCTACGCGGTCATCGACAGCAACGACACCGGCGTGCTGCAGGAGGCCTCGCAGCTGGCGGGCAATCGCCCGGTGATCTACGCCGACCTGCGCGGGCGGTTCGATGCCAGCACCAACGGCGGCACCGATGGCCAGTTGCGCCTGCATCAACTGTATCGACTCGATCGCTCGCTGGCCGCGTGCAAGGATCCTGACTTCAAACCGTCCAGCCTGAGCGCCGGTGGCGAGTCCCCGCGCTGGCAGGTCAAGGTCACGGGCCAGGGCATGGTCGTGGACCGTGAAGGTCAGGCTCCCCTCGCGTTGCCCTATGTCGAAGAGCAGGTCGGCGGCGGTCGCTTCAACCTGTCCACCGAAGCCAACAACCAGCGCATCGAGCTGTGGGTGGCTCCCCAGCGCTGTGTCGATTCGCGCAACAACGGTGTGCAGTTCCTCTCCGCCGAACTGCGCGTGAACGGCGAGGTACAGCGTGGTTGCGCTACCTTCGGCGGAGCGCGCAACCAGTAACCCGCACCGTCCGGCATTTTTTACCTGACGTCGGGCGGCGCATCGCGTTTATAATGCCGGGTTCTGTTATGCCCCCGGGGCGCGCCCGGATTTTTGGACCTGTCATGCTACGAATCACCGAACTCAAGTTGCCCCTGGACCACTCCGACGACGCCCTGCGCCCTGCCATCGTGCAGCGCCTGGGCATCGCCGACGCCGACCTGCTGGACTTCACCCTGTTCAAGCGCAGCTACGATGCGCGCAAGAAGAACAGCGAACTGCAGTTCATCTACACCATCGATCTGCAGGTGAACGGCGAAGCCGACGTGCTCGAGCGCTTCGTCGATGACCACAACGTCAACGTGGCTCCGGATGTCAGCTACAAGGTCGTCGGGCATGCACCGCAGGACTATGCCCAGCGTCCCTTGGTGGTAGGTTTCGGACCTTGCGGGATCTTTGCCGCCCTGCTGCTGGCCCAGATGGGCTTCAAGCCCATCGTGCTCGAGCGTGGCAAGGAGGTGCGTCAGCGCACCAAGGACACCTGGGGCCTGTGGCGCAAGAACGTGCTGAACGCCGAATCCAACGTACAGTTCGGCGAGGGTGGCGCCGGTACCTTCTCCGACGGCAAGCTCTACAGCCAGATCAAGGACCCGTACCACCATGGGCGCAAGGTCCTGCACGAGTTCGTCAAGGCCGGCGCGCCCGAGGAAATCCTCTACGTCAGCAAGCCGCACATCGGGACGTTCCGCCTGACCGGCATGGTCGAGAACATGCGCCAGCAGATCATCGCCCTGGGCGGCGAGATCCGTTTCGAGCAAAAGGTCACCGATCTCCTGATCGATGGCGAGCGCCTGCAGGGTGTGGTCTTGGAAAGCGGCGAGCAGCTGCATTCCAATCACGTGATCATGGCCTTGGGGCACAGCGCCCGCGACACCTTCCGCATGCTCCACGCACGCAACGTGTTCATGGAAGCCAAGCCTTTTTCCATCGGTTTCCGTATCGAGCATCCGCAAGGCATCATCGACCGGGCGCGGCTGGGCAAATACGCCGGGCATCCGAAGCTGGGCGCGGCTGACTACAAGCTGGTGCACCACGCCAAGAATGGCCGGTCGGTCTACAGCTTCTGCATGTGCCCGGGCGGTACCGTGGTGGCGGCGACGTCAGAACCGGGTCGCGTGGTCACCAACGGCATGAGCCAGTACTCGCGCAACGAGCGTAATGCCAACTCCGGCATCGTCGTCGGCATCACACCCGAGCAGGATTATCCAGGTGGCCCGCTGGCCGGGATCGAGCTGCAGGAGCAGCTCGAGTCCACTGCGTATCTGCTGGGCGGCAGCAACTACCAGGCGCCCGCGCAACTGCTGGGCGACTTCGTGGCCGGCAAGCCGTCCACCGCACTGGGCAGCGTCGAGCCTTCCTACAAGCCCGGCGTCACCTTGGGCGACCTGGCGCTGTCGTTGCCGGAATTCGCCATCGAGGCGATCCGCGAAGCGCTGCCGGCCTTCGAGCGCCAGATCAGAGGCTTCTCGATGCACGACGCCGTACTGACCGGTATCGAGACCCGTACGTCCTCGCCGCTGCGCATCACCCGCGGCGTCGACTACCAGAGCCTCAACCTCAAAGGCCTGTTCCCAGCCGGTGAAGGCGCAGGCTATGCCGGCGGGATTCTCTCCGCCGGTGTCGACGGCGTACGCATCGCCGAAGCCGTGGCCCGCGACATCCTTGGCCTGCAGCCGGCCTAGAAGGCCGATTCGCAAGCATGAAAAAACCGGCCGAGGCCGGTTTTTTCATGACAGGGTTCGCTTAGTGAGCGACGCGGCTGGTGCCGTCTACCGTCATGATGCGGACACGTTCGCCAACGCGGAAAATCTCGTTCTCCTGCACGGCCTGAACGTAGGCACGCATGCTGCCGTCATCCTCGCGCACGGTGATTTCCACGCCTTGGGTGCGGGTGAAACCTTCCTCGGTCGCCGAACCCAACAAGCCACCGGCCACGGCGCCGATCACGGCCGCGACGATGCTGCCACGGCCACCGCCTACCGCGCTGCCGGCAACACCACCGACCACCGCGCCAGCACCGCCACCGATTGGCGTCTTGGTGCCTTCGATCTTGACCGGACGCAGCGACTCGATGGTGCCCATGCGCACGGTTTGCACGCGGCGCGCTTCATCGCGCGAATAGGAGTCGCCCGACAGATTGGAGGCGCATCCGCCCAGCAACAGGGACATCGTGGTGAAGCAGGCAACTAACAGAACTGACTTGCGCATTTTGGCAGGACTCCATGGGACGTGTGTTCATTAGACGCCGCAGGGCAACGGCTGTCACGACACGGTCTATAAAAATTTAAGTCATGTTGGCGTCAGACGGGGCTGATGCAGGCCAGAAAGCTCGACCGGCCACTGAACGTCTGGACAACGTTCAGTGGCAAAAGGTCAGAGCAGGGTCAGGGCGCCAGGCGTTCGCGGATCCACGAACCGGCGTCGAGGCGGTAGTTCAGGCGGTCGTGCAGGCGACTGGGTCGCCCCTGCCAGAACTCGATGCGATCAGGAACCAGGCGGTAGCCGCCCCAGTGCGCCGGGCACTGCGGTTCGGTACCGCTGAAACGCTGCTCTGTCGCTTCAAGCAACGCTTCCAGTTCGCCACGATCGGCAATGACTTGGCTCTGCGGCGACGCCCAGGCACCGAGGCGACTGCCCAGTGGGCGGACCTGGTAATAGGCGTCGGACTCGGCCGCACTCACCTTGCTCACCCTCCCCTCGATACGGACCTGCCGCTCGAGGGTCGGCCAGAAAAAAGTCATGGCCGCAAACGGCCGTTCCGCAAGTTGCTGGCCCTTGGCGCTGTCGTAGTTGCTGAAGAAGGTAAAACCCTGTTCATCCAGGCCCTTGAGCAGCAACACGCGGCAGTGCGGACGACCGTCGGCATCGACGGTCGCTAGCGTCATCGCGTTGGCTTCCACCGGCGCCTGTTCGGTGTTGACCGCATCGCCGAACCACTGGCGAAACAGGCTGAACGGCTCGGACGGCGCCTGGGCCTCGTCCAGGCCATCGCGGGTGTAGCTACGGCGCATATCGGCCAGGGCTTGCGTCATGGCATCGATCCTTGCATCAGTGCGCCTTGGCCTGGTCGTTGTTCACGGCTTTCTTGGCGACAGCTTTCTTGGCCTCGGTTTTCTTGGCAGCCGGTGCAGCTTTCTTGGCCACGGCGGGCTTGGCTGCGGTCTTCTTGGCGGTTGCAGCCTTGGCTGGCGCCTTGGCGGCTGGCTTGGCAGCCGGCGGTGGCACAGCCTTGACGTCCTGGGTCGCCAGCATTTCAGCGGCGGTGAAGGTCGGCTGGTTGTACTTGGCCAGCAGCGCCAGCATGGTGTTCTGCGGGGTCAGGAGAATTTCCACCCGGCGGTTCAGCGACCGGCCTTCGACGCTGTCGTTGGCGGCGCGCGGCATGACCGAGCCCATGCCACGCAACGTCAGGCGGTCACGCTGCAGACCGCTGAGACGGAAGATCGAGGCGATCGACTGCGCGCGTTCCTGACTCAGTTTCTGGTTCAACGGCGCGGCACCACTGGTGTCGGCGTGGCCCAGAATCAGGACGGCGGTCTTGTGGTCGGCATCGATGGCCTTGGCCACACGGGTGATCGGGCCGAGGCTGATCGGCAGCAACATCGAAGGGCGGTCCGGGTTGAACGAAGAGTCGACCGGCGCGGTAATCACCAACAGGTCTTCGCGACGCTCGAGCTCGAACTTGCTGTCCTTGATGGCTTCGCGCAGCTTCGGCTCATAGGCGTCGAGCCAGGCCTGGGTAACCTTGGGATCAACCTTGGGCACTTCGGCGACCTTGGCCTGAGCAGGCGTGCTGCTGGCACCGAATGGCCACCACCAGCGGCTTTCGCTGTCGGACTTGGAGTCGGCCTTGGCCACCTTTTCGTTGATGGCCTGCTCGACGTCCTTGTCAGCCGTCTTGCTGGCGACTGCGTCACGGCCAAATGGCCACCAGCTATGCCCGCCCTGGGCCGAGGAATCCTGGGGAGTTTGAGCACAACCGGTAGCGGCCAGGCACAAGGCAAACGCGATGGATTTATTCGGTGACATGGTGGTTCCACAAGGTGTTGGTAAATACAAACCGGTTTAACAAACCGGCCTAAATTATTGATTGATAGAGTAGTGCAGGCATAGCCCAACGGACGACCGCTGGTCGATTTCTGATCAATTGCTTCAGAGGCAAGCGCGCAGAACGCGGACCAGTTGCTGCGCTCGCGGGTCCATCAGTACATAGGGGCCCAGTGTATTCACGGCAAAGCCCAGGGCAACATCGTGCTCCGGATCGGCGAAGCCGACCGACCCCCCTGCTCCGGGATGACCGAAGGCACCGGCGCCAAGGCCGAAGGTGGCGTTGGCCACTGTCGGCTGATCGAGCATGCAGCCCAGACCGAATCGCGTTGGCGTCATCAGGGTCTTGTCCATGCCCAGGCTGTGTTCACGGGTCAGCTCTGCCAGCAGCTCGGGCTCGAGCAGGCTGCCATCGAGCAGGCCGGCGTAGAAACCGGCCAGACTGCGGGCATTGCCATGACCGTTCGCCGCCGGCTGCTCCATGCGGCGCCATTCCGGCTTGTTGGTGCTGGTCAGCACCGATGGCGGATTGGTGAAGGCGCGGGTGGCCATGGCTTCAGGTTCGCGCATGGTGACCTGCAACAGACGCTGGGCCGCTTCGTCGCCGACATTGCCTTTGCCACGGGCAATGTGTGCAACGCGGTGAAACTCCTCGTCGGGCAGCCCGACATGGAAGTCCAGCCCGAGAGGCCGGGCTACCCGCGCCATGATCGATTCGCCGGGGCCGCGATGATCGGCCCGGCGCAGCAGCTCACCGACCAGCCAGCCGTAGGTGATGGCGGCATAGCCATGGCCCGTGCCCGGCGACCACCACGGCGTTTCTGCCGCCAGTGCGGCGGTCATGCGTGGCCAGTCGTAGAGCGCTTCGGGCGGCAACAGGTCACGCAGGGCCGGCAGACCGGCCTGATGGCTGAGCAGATGACGCAGGGTGATGGATTGTTTGCCGGCTGCGGCGAATTCCGGCCAGTACTGTGCTACCGGCACGTCCAGCGCCAGCTTGCCCTCGGCGACCAGCTGCAAGGCGGTCACGGCGGTGAAGGTCTTGGTGCAGGAGAACAGGTTGAGGATGGTATCGCTGTGCCAGGCCTGGGCACCGTCCTTGTCGGCGGTGCCCGCCCACAGGTCGACGACCGTTTCCCCACCGATCTGGATGCACAGTGCGGCACCGCGCTCCTGAGGGTTGTCGAACAATGCCGCGAACGCCTCGCGCACGGCTTCGAACTGCAGCTCGAAGTGACCTTGTATCTGCACCCTGACTCCCATCGACCGCGCGGCAAAAAATGAAGGGCATTGTTTCAGCGATTCAGCGCTTTGGGAACCGCCCTGCCAGGGAGAATTGTTTCATCTGGCCTGCACAGACCATCACGAAATTTCGCGGCGGAACGGTGGCAACGCATTGAGGATCGCCTTGCCGTAGCGCTGGGTCACCAGGCGCCGATCGAGCAGCGTGATGGTGCCGCGGTCCTGCTCGGTACGCAGCAGCCGCCCGCAAGCCTGGATCAGGCGCAGAGAGGCATCGGGCACGGCGATCTCCATGAACGGGTTGCCGCCACGCGCTTCGATCCATTCCGCCAGCGCCGCCTCGACCGGGTCATCGGGCACCGCGAAGGGGATCTTGGCGATGATCACGTGCTCGCAGTAGGCGCCTGGCAGGTCGACCCCTTCGGCAAAGCTGGCAAGGCCGAACAGTACGCTGGAGTCACCGCCATCGACCCGCGCCTTGTGCTTGTTCAGGGTTTCCTGCTTGGACAGGTTGCCCTGGATGAACACCTGCTTGCGCCAGTCGCGGTCCAGCCCGTCGAACACGTCCTGCATCTGCTTGCGCGAGGAAAACAGCACCAGCGAGCCGCGATAGCCTTCCACCAGGTCCGGCAGGTCACGGATGATGGCCGCCGTGTGCGCCGCCGCATCGCGGGGATCGGCACGCAAATCGGGAACCCGCAGCACGCCTGCCTGCTCATGGTGAAAGGGGCTGGGCACGATGGCAGTCACCGACGCTTTCGGTATACCGGCGCGCATGCGGAACCGATCGAACTTGCCCAGGGCAGTCAGGGTGGCCGACGTCACCAGGGCGCCGTAGGCAACGTTCCACAGGTTGCGACGCAGCATTTCCGCCGCCAGGATCGGGCTGGCATTGACCTCGATGTCATAGAGCGCACTGCTGTCGGCCAGGGTTAGCCAGCGGGCCATGGGCGGGCTGTCTTCGGGGTCTTCCGCGGTGAACGCGGTCCACAGCTCCCAGCTGCCTTGTGCGCGTGCCAGCAGGCTACCGAACAGGGGGTACCACTCTTCGGCCTGGTGACTGGCGATGCCGACGTTCTTCTCGCCGTCCATACCTTCCTTGAGCAGCTCGCTCAGGCGGGTGAACAGATCGGTCAGTTTGGAGAAGCCCTTCTTCAGCTCGATGCCCATTTCCCGCATGTGCTCGGGAATCACACCGCCGACGAAGCGATGGCGTGGCCGTTCGCGGCCTTCCATGTCTTCGCCCGGCTTGAAGTCCGCCAGTTGCTCGCAGGCGCTGAACATGAACTGCTGCTGGGTCTTGATCTCGCGGGCCAGTTCCGGAACCTGCTCGATCAGGCGCCCCAGGTCGCCGGGCAGCGGATGCTGAGCCAATAGCTTGGTCAGGTTCTTGGCCGTGGTTTCCAGCCAGTCGGCCGTGGAGCGCAGGCGGCTGTAGTGGGCGAAATGACCAATGGCCTTGTCGGGCAGATGATGGCCTTCGTCGAATACATACACGGTGTCACGCGGATCGGGCAGGACCGCGCCGCCGCCCAACGCCAGGTCGGCGAGCACCATGTCATGGTTGGTCACGATCACATCGACCTTGCCCATCCCTTCACGCGCCTTGTAGAAGGCGCATTGCTGGAAGTTCGGGCAATGGCGGCTGGTGCACTGGCTGTGATCGGTGGTCAGGCGTGACCATTGCTGGTCTTCCAGGGCCACCGGCCAACTGTCGCGATCGCCGTCCCATTTATTGCCGGCCAGTTTCTCGATCATGCTGGTGAATAGCTTCTGACTCGCCTCGTCGACCTCGATCTTGAAGCCTTCCTCTTCGAACAACTGTGCGGTCGCGCTCTGCGCATGACCTTCCTGCAGCAGCACGTCGAGCTTGGACAGGCACAGATAGCGCCCACGGCCCTTGGCCAGGGAAAAGGTGAAGTTCAGACCGCTGTTGCGCATCAGGTCGGGTAGGTCCTTGAAGACGATCTGCTCCTGCAGCGCCACCGTGGCCGTGGCGATCACCAGGCGCTTGCCGGCTGCCTTGGCGACCGGAATGGCGGCCAGGCTGTAGGCTACCGTCTTGCCCGTACCGGTACCCGCCTCGACCGCCACCACGGCCGGATCGCCGCTGCGACGACCTTCTTCATCGCAGGCGATGTCGCCCAATACCTTGGCGATTTCGGCAATCATCAGACGCTGGCCGTAGCGCGGCTTGAGGCTCTTGGCTTCGAGAAAACGCGTGTAGGCGCCCTGGATCGTGGTTTTGAGTTCGTTACTGATCATCGACTGGTCATGGCGAAAGGCTGGATATATTTTCAGTGTTTCTCATCGGGTCGCTATCATACCCTGCTCGACTTCGATGTGCTGGCTGGAGATAACCATGAGCGCCGACGGCGTCTTCCAAACCCTGCACGGGCTCGCTGCACTGATGTGGCTGGGCGGCATGCTCGCGACCTGGATGATCCTGCGCCCCGCCGGGCTTGCAGCGGCTTCGCGAGCTCGGCGCTTGACGCGCCTGGCGGATATTTTCCCACAGGTGTTCGGCTGGATCTGGGCAGCTGTGCTGATTCTTCCGATCAGCGGCGTCGCCCTGCTGCGCCTGCACTTCACCGGCTTCGAGACGGCGCCACGCGGTGTGCAGATCATGATGGGCCTGTACGTGATCATGGCGGCGCTGTTCCTGCGCATGCAGGGGCTGCAACTGCCCGCGCTGCGCAAAGCCGTCGCGGCCCAGGACTGGGCGGACGGCATGGCTGCCACGAAAAAACTGCGACGCCTGGCCATCGCTGGTCTGCTGCTGGGCCTGGCCGTCGTGGTGCTGGCCATGGCCAGACAGCTCAACGGCGTTTAAAAGCGCTGGACGCTCAATGTGCCCGCTGCGCCCGCCTCGCCGACACGTCCCGGCAAGCCCTCACGGCCCGACTTGCCGCCTTCGGCGCGGTACACCACGCAGCCCTTGGATTTGCCGCCGGCGCCTGCACGTCCCGGTACACCGGCTGCACCGCCCTGGCCGCCATCGGTGCGGACCTTGATCGATTCGCTGGCAAAGGTGGCCGGTACGCGCAGACGGACGTTGGCGCCAGACGCCCCCGGCAGGCCATCGCCACCATTGTCGCCATTGCCACCGCGTCCCGCCGCACCCCAGGTGCAGCCGGGCGCCTCGCCATTGCCGCCATCGAGACCGGCATAGCCATCGGCGCCCGCGCCACCGCGCGCATCGATGTTCAATTCCTGAGCGTTGAGCGATTGCAGCTGTACGTCGAGATTACGCCCCGCACGCGCCGCCTTCTGGTGAGTGCCCGGTGCCCCGCGGGCCAGGATCTGGCTGCCACTACCCAGTTCGGCGTGCTGCGCTCGCAGGCGCAGCTCCTGCTCGCCCGGCACCACGGCGATCCGTGCCTCATGCCCCAGGCGCAATTGCTCGACACTGAGGTCGGTCAGGTTGGCCGGAATCAACAGGGTGCCGTAATCCGCCACGTCCAGCCGTTGCAACTGGAGCACGCTGGAGCTGGCCGGCAGGCGCAGCAGGGAATGAGGTTCGACACTGACCGACTCGGCCAATGCCAGCGGCGCAAACAGTACTGCCAACAGACCCAGCTTACGCATGGCTAGCCTCGGTATCGAGCGGTGCAGGAATGGATTGGATATGAAAGATCCCGGCCAGCAGGATCTGCACGCGATCGAGCCAGGGATGGCTGCGCCCGCGCAAGCGCTTGTTGAAAGCGACGACTTCGATCACATGCAGCAGCAACAGCGTGCCGCCGGCCAGGTTGATCAATGCATGAAACGGTTTGACCATCGGCATGAACAGGTTGAGCAGCACCACCCACCAGAACAGCAGCGTCAGACATTTACCCAGAATCAGAAATCCTTTCATGTGCCCCCCACGGCATCGGCTAGGCGCACATTAACGGCTGGGGGGTGGCGGTGACCAGAGGCCGGCAGGAAAAAGCTCTGTCGGCCTCTATTCATCAATGCGTCAGATGGATTTCCACGCGACGGTTCTTGGCGCGTCCGGCGTCGGTGTCATTGCTGTCGACCGGCTCGCTTTCGCCGCGACCTTCGCTGCTCAGCTTGTCTGCCGCAACGCCTTGCGACAGCAGAAAGGAGACCACGCTGGCAGCACGCTGCTCTGACAGCTTCTGGTTGAAGGCATCGCTGCCGACGCTGTCGGTGTGGCCGATGATCCTGACCGTGGCCACCTGGGAGGCCTTGATGCGCGAGGCCAGGGAAGTCAGTTCGGTACGGGCGCTGCCGGTGAGTTCGGCGCTGCCGAATTCGAACGGCACATCGCCGGCATCGCTCAAGGTCACGACCTCGGGGATGTCCGCCACGGGTGGCTCAGGCGCCTTGGTGACCGCCGGATACACGGGCAACGGGCAGCCGTTGTGTTTGACCGGGGTGTTGGCAGGAGTGTCGGGGCAACGGTCGCGGCGGTCGAACACGCCGTCTTCGTCCTTGTCGCCATCCTGGGCGTAGCAGACCAGGCCAGCGGCTACGGCGCCCGCCAGACCGCCACCGGCAGCCCAGGCTCCGCTTTCGATGGCCCCCAGCCCACCACCGGCCAGGCCGCCCAGCACGCTGCAAACCGGCCAGGTACGCGAATTCAGTGGAGATGCGCCATCACGGGTGGTGCTACAACCGCCCAGCACACCAGCGACCAGCAGAGCGGGAAGTACGGCCCGCGATAGATCTTTCAGCATCATTCAAGGCTCCTGAGTCGCCGGCGGGTGCCGGCAACTGAGAAGTAAAGCGTGCCGCCGGTCGTTGTACAAGGCGACTGGCGGTCACTGATAAAGGTTCAACGCTGGATGAGAATCTCGGTACGGCGGTTCATGGCGCGACCGTCTGCGGTGTTGTTGTCGGCGACCGGTTGGGCTTCGCCCATGCCTTTGACCGATACCACGCTGGCACGCGGCACGCCGCTGCTCACCAGGTAGTCAGTCACCGCCTTGGCGCGCTGCTCGGACAAGCGTTGGTTGTAGGCGTCTCTGCCAACACTGTCGGTATGACCGCTGACGCTCAGGCGCGCCGTGGTGGCCTCGGTTTTCAAGCGGGTAGCGACGGTATCGAGTTGCGCCCGGTCGGCGGCGGTGAGGGCGGCCTTGTCGAATTCGAAATGCACGTTGCGGATGACGATCGTTTCCTCCTTGGGCAGCGGTGCCGGTTCGGCGGCCACGGGCATCGGCGCCGGAGCGGGCGGTGGGCAACCGTTGGCGTCGACCGGTGTGCCCTTGGGCGTGCCGGGACACTTGTCGCGACTGTCCGGTACGCCATCACCATCCTCGTCTCCATCGCCATGCACCCAGCAATAGGCCGCGCCGACACCGGCCGCCGCTGCGCCGACACCGGCGGCCAGCGATCCGCTTTCGATGGCACCCAGCGCCGCGCCGGTCACGCCGCCCACGGCTGCACACATCGGCCAGTCGGTTTTCTGCAAGCCTGCGCAACCGGTCAGCACGCTGCTGACCAGGATCAAGGGTAACGCCGTCCGAACTATGCTCATCTAGGTTTCTCCTCAGGGAAATCGGCGACAGGGGCCGATGTTCAGGGAGTAAAGACTGCCTAGGCCATATGCGCCAGCAATAAGCCATGTCGGGACGGCTCAATCAGTGCTGGGCCATCAGGCCGAGGCCCTATAATGTGACGGCCAAGACCGAGGAGTAGCAATGACCGACGCATTTTCTGCCCGCACCCCGCAACAGGCCCTGGCGGCCCTGCTCGAACGCCATGCGCCCCAGCGCCTGCTGCTGATCGGCGCCAGCGACTTCCCCGCCCTGGCGGCGTTCGAGGCGGCGCACCCCGAAACCCAGATCTCCAGAGCGGCACCCGGCCCCCTGCCCGCGCATCTGGCCGGACAGCGCTTCGACCTTGCGCTGGCGCTGGATTGCCTGGAACACCTGAGCAAGACCGAAGGGACGCGCCTGCTGGCCGGCATCCGCAACCTCAATGCGAGCTGCATTGCCGTACTGGCCGACCCGGTCGCCAGCGGGTGGAACGACACCGACTTCTACGCCCTGGCCCTGCAGGCCAGCGAGCGTTTTGCCCGTGACCAGCAGGTGCTCACGCTGTACACCTATGATGTGCGCGAATACAAACAAGTCCCGGATTGGCTCAACGCCAAGTTCTGGGCCAACCCGGAAAACTTCGGCAAGTATTGGTGGTGATATGAGCGTTTCGATCTGTCCGTGCGCAAGTGGCAATCTGCTGCCGGCCTGTTGCGGCCGCTATCACGAAGGCCAGCCGGCCCCCGATGCGCAGAGCCTGATGCGCTCGCGCTACAGCGCCTACGTGCTGGGCCTGGTCGATTATCTGGTGGCCACCACCCTGCACGCCCAGCAGGCCGGTCTCGACCGCCAGGCCATTGCCCAGTGGAGTTCGCAGAGTACTTGGCTAGGCCTGGAAGTCGTCGCGGCGGAAGTTTTCGGCGGCCAACCCGAACATGCCTTCGTGACCTTCAGCGCCCGCTGGCACGACAGCGCTGGCGAACACTGCCACCGCGAGCGCTCCGCCTTCGTGCAGCACGACGGCCGCTGGTACTTCATCGACCCGACCGTGCCGCTCAAGGCCAGCCGCAACGACAGCTGCCCCTGCGCGAGCGGGCAGAAGTTCAAGAAGTGCTGCGCCAGCTACATCAGCCAATGACCCTGAGATGGGAAATGTCCGGCACCTGAATGTTTTCCTCGTGCCGCAACTGCCCCATGTCGCTGCCTGCGGGCGCCAGGCTGAACTGCTGCAGGTTGAGGTTCGGCGCACGTACTGCGGGCTTTTCCTCCTGCAGATCGGCGCCCACCTCGGCGATGGCGAAATCGGGGGCGTCGACGGCCACGAACGCCGCCATGTAGGCATCGCGCGGCACGACCTCGGCGCGGCGTGCCACGGCCATGGGTTTCTGGCCGAAGTCACCTGCCGCGGCGGGCGCGGTCATGATGATTTCCTCGATCTCCTGAGCCATCTCGTCGATGCTCGCTACCGCGCCTGCGCGCGCCAGGGCTGCGCGGTACTTTTCCGCCGCCTGGGCATCGAGGTTGTTCTTGAGCACCAGTCGGCGCCCCGAAAACAGCAGCTCGATACGCTGGGCATCGGCCTTGAACAGGGTCGCCAGGTTGCTCTTGACCTGATCCAGCGACGCGCCAGGCACGCATTCACCGCTGAAAACGATCTCGTACAAGCTCATGGCAACTCTCCTGGCGTGACACCGTTGCCGGCAGTGGGGATGGGCAGCTAGATGCCGAAGGGCCTGCACCGTGACGGTGATTATGGACCACGATGTTTCGGCGCAACAAGCTCGCCCTTGTCATGCGCACGGGCCTTGTTAGACTCAGGGCAAATCCAGAGGTCCGCGCCATGTCCGCTTGCACTCTCGTTCTGCGCAGCATCGGCTTGCTCTCAGTGCTGGCGCTCACGGGATGCGCGACCTGGTTCACCGGCAACTACGAGGACCCCCAGGTGCACCTGGTCAAGGTCGAAGTGGTCAAGGCCAACCTGCTGCAGCAGCGCTTCATTCTCCGGTTTCGCATCGACAATCCGAACCGCCGTAGCCTGCCCGTACGTGGCATGAGCTACAGCGTGCGCCTGGAAGACATGCTGCTCAGCGAGGGCGAGACCAGCGACTGGTTCAGCGTGGCCGGCAGAAGCGGCGAATACTATGAAGTGCCGGTACGTACCAACCTCTGGCAACACGTGCGCGAGTTGTCGAAGCTGCTCAAGCATCCGGATCGACCGATCCGCTACGAGCTTCGCGGTGAACTGCGTACCGGGGTGCTGTTCGGTCACGATGTGGTGTTGAATCACACCGGTGAAATCAACGCCCGCGGCCTGCCCGGCCACTGACCATCGCAAAGATTATTGGCGCAGCCCTTCTATTCCAGACCCAGGGTGAGATAATTCCGGCCAATTTCAATCACGGAGCTCCCCCGATGTCCCAGCAACCTCACGTGCACGGTCCTGACTGCAACCACGATCACGACCATCACCATGAGCACGACCACGGTCACGTGCATGGCCCGCACTGCAATCATGCCCCACAGGAACCGGTGCGCAATGCCCTCAAGGACGTCGGCCGCAACGATCCATGCCCGTGCGGCAGCGACAAGAAATTCAAGAAGTGCCACGGCGCCTAAGCCGAGCCTCTGCGTGAAGGGGCTGCGCTCTGGCAGTCCCCTCTGTAACTCGAAGCCTAGCCCGAGGCTGACCGCGGCGCATACTGTCCGCAAGCGGCTCGACCCAGGCAAAAATAACCCCCGCCAGACGCTTGCGCGCTTCCTTCTCCCTCTCTAACGTAGCGCCTTTTACGCCAGCCCCCGCAGGAGCTTCGCCATGGCCTCGCCCGCCCGTTCTTTCTTCATGCCCAAGTTCGGCTGCGCCGCCGTGGTGACAGGCATGCTCAGCCTGACTGGCTGTCAACAATGGCTGGGCGGCTCTGCCGAACAAAGCCTGCCGCCCAGCGTGGGCGTACAGCCGCTCAAGGGTCTGGCGCAGAACGTCTCGGTGCGGCGCAACGGCCTGGGGATGCCGCTGATCGAGAGCAACACCTTCCACGATGCCCTGTTTGCTCAGGGGTATGTCGCCGCCAGCGACCGTATCACCCAGATGGTACGCATGCGGCTGCTGGCTCAAGGGCGCCTGGCCGAGCTGGACGGTGCCGATGCGCTGGACACTGACCGCCTGCTGCGCAGGATCAATCTGAAGAAGAACGCCGACCAGCTGTACGCCGCTGCATCACCGCGGCTCAAGCGCTTCTTCGATGTGTACGCGCGGGGCGTGAACGCCTACCTGTTCCGCTATCGCGGCAAGCTGCCGGCGCAGCTCAGTGGCTACACCCCCGAATACTGGAAGGCCGAAGACTCGGCGCTGATGTTCGCCCTGTGGTCGTTCAGCCAGTCGCTCAACCTGCAGGAAGAGCTGGGCTCGCTGGCACTGGCGCAGAAAGTGGGCACCGACAAACTGGCCTGGCTGCTGCCGGTCTATCCGGACGAGAGCCTGCCGTTCACCGAGGCCGAGAAACTCAAGGGTGTGTCTCTGGGCAACTCGCTGACCCATGTGGCGGGGCTCGGCACTTTGAACCATGAACTCGAGCGGCTCGGCACGGCCAGCTCCAGCAACTGGGCCATCGCCCCGCAACGCGCGCGGTCCGGAAAAAGCCTGTTCGCCAACGATCTACATGCCGCCACTACGGTACCCTCCGCCTGGAGCTTCGTCCAGCTGCGGGCACCGCGTTATCAGGCCGCGGGCGTCGCCCTGGCCGGTCTGCCGGGCGTGCTCGCCGGCTTCAATGGTCAAGTGGCCTGGGGCATGTCGGCCGTGATGGGCGACAACCAGGATCTATTTGTTGAAAAGGTCAAAAGCGAAGGCGGCCGCGTGCTGTATCAGTCCAACGGCAAATGGCAACCGGCGCGGGTACGTCAGGAAACCTTCCTGGCCAAGGGGCAGCGGCCACTGCGCGAAGCCGTGTACGAAACCGGACATGGTGCCCTGCTCAACGACCTCGCCGGCCTATCGGCCAGCGGTGGCTATGGCTTGGCCTTGCAGCTGCCGGACCTGACCGAAGACAAGAGCCTGGACGCCCTGTTCGATCTGTCGCGCGCCAGCAATGTCGAGAAGGCCTCGGATGCCAGCCGGCAGATCCGCGCGGTGGCTACCAACCTGCTGTTCGCCGACGCCAACAGCATCGGCTGGCAAGTCACCGGCCGTTTCCCCAATCGCCTCGAGGGCAAGGGCATGCTGCCCTCCCCTGGCTGGGATGGCCGGTATGACTGGGACGGCCTGGCCGACCCGATGCTGCATCCCTACGACCAAGACCCGCCGCAGGGCTGGCTGGGGACCGCCAACCAGCGCATCGTCCCGCCGGGTTACGGTATTCAGCTGTCCAACGGCTGGTACTACCCTGAGCGCAGCGAACGCCTGGCCGAACTGGCCGGCGCCGGCAAGCACGACACCCGCAGCATGATCGCCATGCAGTCCGACCAGACCACCCCGTTCGCCGCCAAACTGAAGAAGATGTTTCTCGCACCTGGCATGGCACAACCGCTTAAGAGCGCCGTCGACGCCCTGCCCGACGTCGATCGCACCAAGGCCCGGGAGGCCTACACCCGGCTGATGGCCTTCGATGGCCGGCTGAGCGCGCAATCCGCCGACGCCGCGTTGTACGAGCTGTTTCTGCAACAAAGCATGCAGCGCACCTTCCTCGACGAACTGGGGCCGATCGACAGTGCCGCCTGGAAGGCCTTCGTCGCTCAGGGCATGGCTTCCTACTCGGCCCAGGCCGATCATCTGCTGGGGCGCGACGACAGCCCGTTCTGGGACGACGTGACCACGCCTCAGAAGGAAGACAAGCCTGCCATCCTGGCTCGCAGCCTGGCTGCGGCGGTCACGGCTGGCGAGACACAACTGGGCGCCGACCGCAGCAAATGGCAGTGGGGCCGCCTGCACCGCACCAGCTGGACGGACGTCGCTGGCCAGACGGTACGCGGCCCGGTGGCCACTGGCGGGGATCACACCACGCTCAATGCCGCGGCCTACCGGTGGGGCGACAGCTTCGACACCGCGTCGATACCGGCCCTGCGCATCGTCGTCGACTTCGCCCAGACCGAACCCATGATCGGCCTCAACAGCAGCGGGCAATCCGGCAATCCGGCCAGTGCCAACTACGCCGATGGCATCGATGCCTGGCTCAAGAATCAGTACGTCAGCTTTCCGATGCAGCCGCAGAACTTCGAGAAGGCCTATGGCATCAAGCGACTGACGCTGACGCCGCAGAAGTAACCGCCTCAACGGCCATGACGGTCCCCCGCCACTCGGGCGGGGGGCTGATCATTGCCCTGGATCCTGGGCTATGGGGAAGAACACCCCACCGCTCCACACCCCCAGCCAACCATCACGCACCACCGCCAACTCGACGAGACGATAGAACACGTTGCGGTGAATGCGCGCTTCCAGGTTGGTACGCACCCGTACGTAGGGCGAAGGCTCCTGGCTGCAGGGGTCGATGTCCACCCGCAGCGGATGCTCCTCACCCGCATCGAAACTGTCTTCGACATTGCTGGTGAAGCGCAGCGTCTGCTGCTCGCCTTCACCCGATACCTGCATGTCGACGGCCACGAACGGCGCGTCATCGACGACGATGCCCACCTTCTCCACCGGGGTGACCAGGACGTACTCGTCGCCATCGCGGCGCAGGATGCCCGCGAACAACTTGACCATCGCCGGCCGACCGATCGGCGTGCCCTGGTAGAACCAGGTGCCGTCGCGGGCAATGCGCATGTCGATGTGCCCGCAGAAAACGGGATTCCACAGGTGCACGGGCGGCAAACCCTTTTCGCGAGTGGGAATGTGCGCCAGCAAATCGTCGGCCTTGCCCGTCATGCCTGTCTCCTCAGCGGCTTACGCCCAACAGGCTACGAGCGTAGTCCTCCAGGGGCGGGCCAAGCAAATCTTCCGGTTTGTTGTCATGCATCGTCAGCAGTCCGCCACGGCTGCGGATGGTGGCGGTATCGATGAGGTAGTGAGTGCTGGTTTCGATGAGCATGATCTGGATCACGCTGCTGTCGACGCCGAGTCGATCCAGGGCTTCCTGGTCGGCCCACTCGTCCGTGTTGCCGATGCGATCGTCGGCACGGGCAAAACGGGCATAGAGCAGGTAATGCGCACCGGCATTGCGTGCTTCGCCCATGGCCTGCTCCAGGCCCAGCGGTGCCGGGGCACGGCGTACCAGGGGAAAATACTCGACGAAGGCTTCGAACGCTTCTTCGGCGACCACGTTGGGCCTGGGGTAGGCGCCGCCGGGAGGCACGAACGAGCCTTGGGCAATGTAGATGAACGAGTCGGGCTGCACGCGCAGGTTATTGAAGCGGCGGGTTTCGCTGTGGTTCAGCACGCCTGCATCGCTCAAGTGGTAGCGAGCGCCCTCGCCCAGATCACTGACCTTCATGCAACCGCTCAACGCCAAAAGCGCCAGCAGCACGACCAGGTTACGCATGCATCCTCCAGAGCCGGCGACAAGATCCCGGCGATTGGCTGGCTGATGCAGCTTCTGCGCCAGTTCGCGAAGCTGGGGAGTGCCCAGGCTCAGGATTCCTTGGGACCCGGCAGTTCCGGATCTCGCTTGCGCTTGTTGCCCATGCGCACGCCGATGTCCATCAGGAACTGGAAAAAGCCTTCCTGATCTTCCAGCACATTGCTCCAGAACGGCGAGTGATACAGCGCCACGGCGCCGTGCACCAGTGCCCAGGCTGCGCAGTAGTGGAAGTACGGCGGCACATCCTCCAGCTTGCCTTCGCTGATCCGTCCCTCGATGAGGAAGGTCAGTCGCTCGAAATTGGACGCGCGAATCGTGTGCAACTGCTCGACAAGCTCGGGCACCTGATTGCCTTTGACGACCTTCTCTTCGAGCCTGTCGAACAGTCGGTAGCGCTGCGGATCGCGCATGCGGAATTCGAAATAGGCGCGCGACAAGGCTTCCCTGTCGCGATCGATGTCGGCCGAATGCAACAGTGCGTTCAAATCGCGCTCGTAGTCGAGCATCAGGCGCAGGTAGATCTCGGCCTTGGATTTGAAGTGCTTGTAGATGGTGCCTTTGCCGATACCGACGGTGTCGGCGATCAACTCGACCGTGACGCTGTCTTCGCCCTGCTCGAGAAAGAGCGCAAGCGCGGTGTCGAGGATTTCCTGCTCGCGGCGGCGAAACTCACGGACCTTACGAGGTTCTTTTTGCATAGGAAGGACTGGATCGAAAGCGAAGGCCGTCATTATGCCTGTATGAGGTCAAAATGCACGGATCATCCGAAATCTCTGGCTTTATGGCGGATATGCCACACAACCCCGAAATCGGTGCTGAGCAACCTTGCACGTATTCCAAATACGTTTAAGAAAACCCGCATGGGCACTGGCGCCCGACCGGCGCTCGACGATACTCAAGGAGTCGTCGCGTCATCTCCCCCAATGACGCGTCGGCAAGGCGTCGATGGACCACGCGCCTGTAGTGACTCCTAATGGTCTTAACCCGGGATTCTCCCCCCAGAGCCCGGGTTTTTTTTGCCTGCGCAACGTTCAGGCCTGACGACGAACCCGTGCCAGTGGGAACAGCCGGCAAAAGTTGTCGGTGGTGCGCTCGGCCAGGCTTTCGAACGTCTCGCCCCGGACCGTGGCGATGCACTGCGCCACTTCACGAACGTACTGCGGCAGGTTGGACTTGCCACGGTAGGGGATGGGCGCCAGGTAAGGCGAATCGGTCTCGACCAGCAGGCGATCGGCAGGCACCTGGCGGGCGACTTCGCGCAGGGCATCGGCATTGCGGAACGTCACGATACCGGACAGCGAAATGTAGAAGCCCAGGTCGAGGGCAGCCTTGGCCATGTCCCAATCTTCTGTGAAGCAGTGCAGTACGCCGGCCTGGGGCAACTGCGCCTCGCGCAACAGGGCCAGGGTGTCGGCACGCGCGCCGCGGGTATGCACGATGACCGGTTTGCCGGTCAGGTTGGCCGCCTGCAGGTGCAGGCGGAACGATGCCTGCTGCAACTCTGCGGCCTCGGGTTCGTAGTGGTAATCCAGGCCGGTTTCGCCGATCGCCACGACGCGGGGATCATCGAGCTCGCCCAGCAGCCAGTCCAGGGCCGGTGGCTGCCCGGGTGCCAGGTCGAGGGGGTGAATGCCGACCGAGCAATCGACATCGTCGTAGCGGCCGGCCAGGGCCTTGACCGCTGCAGCATTGTCGGCGCTCACGCCGATACACAGGAAGTGGCCGACACCGCAGGCACGCGCGGCATCGAGCGCGGTGTCCAGGCAGCCGTTGTGTTCGGCGAGGTCGAGGCGATCCAGGTGACAGTGGGAATCTACAAGCATGAGGATAGGACAACTACATCGTGTGAGTGGGACGGTCGGACTTCAAGGCACCGGCCAGGTAGGTTTCGATCTTGTTGCGCGCCGTGTTGTCGCCATCGTTGAACTGCACGCCGACTCCGGCAGCGCGGTTGCCCTGGGCGCCCTTGGGGGTGATCCAGGCCACGCGGCCAGCGACCGGAATCTTTTCCGGCTCGTCCATCAGATTGAGCAGCATGAACAACTCATCGCCCAGCTTGTAGCTCTTGCTGGTGGGGATGAACAGGCCACCGTTCTTGATGAACGGCATGTAGGCGGCATACAGAACGGCCTTGTCCTTGATGGTCAGGGACAGAATGCCGTTGCGCGGTCCGGGACTGACGGGTTGATTCATTCGTGCTCCCTTACTGGTGGTCGATTTTTGCGGCCACGGTTGGCAGTGCCGCGTTGTATCGGAAAAATCCCGTGCGCCCTGACGCGGCTTGCGCCGCTGCTACACATTCACATGCAGGCTCCATTTGGCCGCCCCTGTAGCAGTGGTGCAAGCCGCGTCCGGTATCGCTGCGGTCTTTCAGACAAACTACCGCCAGCGGCAGCAGCGTGCGATCACAATGCACCCATCACCGCTGCCCCGGCAAGGCCATCCAGGACACCAGCAGGGCTTCGATCAGCAATACCCGATTCAGGTTGGCCTTGGCCAGAACCTTCTGGCGCTGCATCAGCACCCAGTCCTGAATGGCCAGCACCTTGTCCTGAGTGCTCTTGTCGGCCAGATATTGCAGTACCTTGCGCATGTCGCTCAAGCCCAGGCCCTGCTCGTCTGCCGTCAGGCGATAGCGCAGCAGCAGGTTCGACCACTCGCAGAACCAGTCGAACAGCAGCAGCAACGGTACACCGCTCCAGGCGTCGGCCAACTGGCTGGGCGTCTGCTGCCCTTTCAACAGCTTCTTCACCCCATCGACGACCAGAGCCCGCTGCTCGACGATCCCGGCAGCCTGCAACCTGACGGCGGCCAGAGGCGAGTCGGCAGCCAGGGCCAGCAGATCGGCGCGCGCGCCTTCGTCCACGTCCGGCAGCGCCGTGGCCAGCCATTGCAGGCTGACTGCCTGGCTCGGCAGCGGGCAGGCCTGCTGCACGCACCGGCTCTTGACCGTGGGCAGCAGGCGGCTGGGCTGATGGCTGACCAACAGCAACACGGTATTGCCCGAAGGCTCTTCGAGACTCTTCAGCAAGGCATTGGCGGCGTTGATGTTCATGGCCTCGGTGGGCTCGATTAGCACCACCTTGCGCCCACCCATCTGCGCCGTCTGCACCACGAACGCCACCAGTTCGCGGACTTGGTCGACCTTGATCGCCTTGTCCGCTTCCTCGGGTTCGAGGATGAAGTTGTCCGGATGGCTGCCGGCGTGCAGCAGCAGACAGGACTTGCAGGCGCCACAGGCCTGCTGCGCGGCGGGACGCTGGCACAACAGCAACGCCATCAGCCGCTCGGCCAGGGCACGCTTGCCGATACCCTGCGGCCCGTGCAGCAGATAGGCATGGGCATGCTGGGTGCGTCCGGCGAGCTTGTGCCACAGGTCGTCTTGCCAGGGGTAGGCTTCAGCCACGCAAGTGCCCTCGCAGTTCGGTCGACAATCCTTTGCCCGAAAGCAATGCAAACCAGACGTCAACGCCGGGCAAAATCACTGGAAACGTCATCGAGCCTACAATTTTCAATGAGGAGAATAATCCCATCGCTGGCGAAATGGGCATTTTCAAAGCGGGAACGGGCAGACCCGCCAGCCTGAAGCCTGGTGATTGTATAGGGTCTTGTGGGCCATGTCTGGACAGGGTGAATGGCGCGCGCAGGCCAGGCATGTCCCCAATGGTGACGCCAGAACAGGCAGATAGGTAACGCCGCTCGCCTTACTGTCGTTTGAGTAACGTACTGGGCGAAACCCCGAACGCTTTCTTGAAGGCATGGCTGAAATGCGAGAAATCGGAAAAGCCATAGTCCAGTGCCACCTGCGACACGGAACGGGCCTGGCCGCATTCGATCGCTTCGCGGCTGCGTTGCAGCCTCACCTGCCAGAGCGCCGCCATGGGGGTTTTCTGGTGGCGGGCAAAAGCACGGGTGACCGTTCGTGGTGACACATGGTGGGCTTGTGCGATGCGCTCCACGCTCAATTCTGTCTCGGCCAAATGACGCAACATGTAGTTCATGGCACGGGCATACAAGTCGCGCTCAATACTGGCGGTGTTGCTGTCCTGCAACTCCAGACTCAGCACCAGCAGATCCAGCAGCGTTTGCGAGAACCGTCCGGCCACCTCCGGCGGCTCCAGGGCCGCAGGCTGGGTAGCGGCCTGGCGCAGCATTTCGCGCAGCGGCACTACGCCAGGACGCCCTTCGTCGAGGACGGTAGAGGTCAAACGCTCTACCTGCGGTAAGCGGCTGCTGAGCAGGTGCCGGGGAATGCGCATGAGATGGTTGTCGCGACCTCCCAGGCTGAAACGAAAAGTCTGCGCGGCGTCGTAAAGCACCAGGCTGCCGGGCTGCAACAACGCGTTACGCCCGCCTTGCTCCAACTTGCCATGGCCATGCTCGATAAAACCCAGCCACAGGTCGTCATCCGGACCGGTTCGCAGGTCGCCGGGCTTGCGCTCCCACTCATGCAGTGCGGCGCTCAGCGAGCAGATATCCAGCGGGCCGAGGCCTTGCACGCGTAATTGGCCCTCGAACGGCGTGTCCTCCAGAGCTTTACTGGAAGCCGGAATGCAGTGTCGGCAGATCACTTCCTTCCAGTAATCGAAACGCTGCGGGGCGGCGACGGCCAGGGTGGTGTAAGCGGCTTGGCTCATGACATCGATCTCGCGGTAACGGGCTCACGCCCCCTTCACGAAGCCCCGGAGGGCCTGTTCGGCAGTTCGCCCAGCAACTATCGGGCCAGTGCCTGTGATGCCGCATGATACGTACCGCTGGCCGAAAGTACGGGTATGGACGTGCGCTGAAATGGCGCCAGCGACCACGACCCTGCCAATCGATGAGGCACATCGGACCCTCGATCGCGCACTGTCCTTTTCAACCAAGCCGACGTCCGCCCGAATCAAGCGGCACTCGCGAAGCTTGCCTTAACGTGAGCCCCATCGAGGTCGCCACTCACGGTGACCGTTGGAGGCCCCATGCCCAGCCTGCGTCCGTCCCCCTTTGCCGAATGCCTGCTGGCCCTCAAGGGCCGTGATCTGGCGCCGGAAGAGTTCGTATCGGTGCTGATCGAACTGGGTTGCCTGGCCTACCAGCTTCGCCGACGTGGACGTGCCTCGTCCAACTGCCTCGATACCTCAGCCTGATCGTCTCAAGGAGTGCCCATGGAATCTGCAATCGACAAGCATCTGAAATGCCCACGCACGCTGTCCCGCCGTGTGGACGACGACTACCAGCCGCCGTTTCCCATGTTCGTCGGCCGTGCCGACCCCAAGCTCGAGCAGGTGGTCATGGCTTATCTGGGCGTGCAGTTCCTGCCCGTCCACCACGCCATCGCGGTCCAGGCCATGCAAAAGATCGTCGCGCAGTTCGCTGGCGATGATGCCCCGGGCAATCACGACATCACCTATCACGAGGACAACCAAGGCTATGGCAATTTCATCGTGGTCGGTTACTGGGCCGACCCTGCCGCCTACTGTCGCTGGCTGCGCAGCCCTGCGGTCGAGTCATGGTGGGCCAGCGACGAGCGCCTGAGCGAGCACCTGGGCTACTTCCGAGAAGTAGTGGCACCGCGCGCCGAGCAATTCGAAACCTTGTACGCCTTTACCGATGACTTGCCCGGCGTGGGCGCCGTCATGGACGGCATCAGCGGTGAAATTCAGGAGCATGGCTATTGGGGGTCTGCGCGAGACCGATTTCCTGTGTCGCAAACCGACCGGATGCGACCCGACGCGTCCCTGCAGGTCATCTCGGGCGATCCGGCAAAAGGCGGACGAGTACTGGTCCGCGGCCACGACAACCTGACCCTGATCCGCTCCGGGCAAGACTGGGTCGAGGCCGGTGAGGAAGAGCGCGCGCTGTACTTTCAGGAAATGCTCCCACCGCTCCAGGACGGCATGGATTTTCTGCGCGACCAAGGCCAGGCCCTTGGCTGCTACAGCAACCGTTTCGTGCGCAACGTCGACCTTGACGGCAATCTGCTGGACATCGCCTACGACATTGGCCATTGGCGTTCGCTCGACCGCCTGGAGCGGTGGGCCGAATCGCACCCGACCCATCTGCGCATCTTCACCACGTTCTTCAGGGTGATTGGCGGGCTCTCGAAACTGCGCCTGTACCACGAAGTATCGGTCAGCGACGGTCGCAACCAGTTGTTCGAGTACATCAACTGCCATGCCCAGACCGGCATGCTGCGCGACGCCCAACCCCTGCCCGCCTGACCGGCGGCAACCCTCTGCGCTCAAGCCCACATCCCGCCTGGCGGGGTGCTGGCCCCCGTTTGTCCATGAAAAGGTGCTCGGCCATGGCCACGATTCGTTACCCCATCACGCTCGCCTCACTGTGCTGCTCGCTTACCGCTCAGGCCGCCGAAGTGGCTCCAGGCGATTACGACCAGTTCCCCACCAACGCCACCATTGGCTTGCTCTATTACCAACACGCCCGCACCGACAATCTGTATGCCAATGGCCACAAAGCCAGCTCGGATTTCGATGTCCGTTCGGACATCGGCATCCTGCGACTGCTGCATGTGTATGCGCTGACCGACCGACTCACGGTCGACCCGCAGTTCCTCTTGCCTTTCGGTCGCGTCGCCGGCCATGGCGATGCTTCGCCCCTCGGGGACAGCAGTGGCATCGGCGACCTGATCCTGGCCCCCGCTTTCAAGTACCGGCTCAACGACGCCGGCGACGTCCTCGCCTTCACGCCCTACCTGTACGTACCCACTGGCGAATACGACAACGAAGAAGGCCTTAATCTGGGCGAGCATCGCTGGAAACTCGATCTGCAATCAGCCTATGTCAAACGGTTCGGAGAGAAATGGGCCGTCGACATGGTGGGCGACGTCATCTGGTACGGCGACAACGATGACTACGGCGCCGACTCGGTCCGACGCGAGCAGCAGGTGTCCTACAGCGCCCAGCTCATGGGTCGCTACATGCCCACACCACAGACCGCCTTCGCCGTAGGCGTCGGCCATAACTGGGGCGGTGAAAACAGCGTCGACGGCGTGCATCAGGACGATGAAACCCGCACCACGTATTTGCGCCTCAGCGCCACCACCTTCGTCAGCCCCCGCGATCAACTGCAGCTGCAACTGGGCAGGGACCTGTCCGTGGAAAACGGCCCGCGCGAAGACATGCGGGTGAACCTGCGCTACGCCCATGTGTTTTGACGGCCTGACCGTCTCAGCCAAGCCGCTGTCCGCCACAGCCAAGCCATCGACCGGCGGACGCGCCACTCTTGACTCCACCCGACCGTGACCCAGCGCACCCCGTGCGCCGTACCGAAACAGGACACTCCATGGCCATCGAACGCCCCACTCCCGAACAACTCGACGCGCTCGCGCAGCGCCTGCACATGCATCTGACGACAGAGCAGGCGAGCGAGTATCTGGCCCTGATGCAACCGAGCTTCGACGCTTACGACCTGATCGATGCCCAGCCCGACGAAATCCCGCCGGTGCGCTACCCGCGTGACGCAGGCCTGCGCCCCAGCAAGGCCGACAACCCGCTCAACGCCTGGTACTACCGCACCGAGGTCTGCGGCGCCGCTCAAGGCAAACTGGCCGGGCGTACCGTTGCGCTGAAGGACAACATTGCCTTGGCCGGGGTACCGATGATGAACGGTGCCAGCACCCTGGAAGGCTTCGTGCCGTCCTTCGATGCCACCATTGTCAGCCGGCTGCTCGATGCAGGCGCGACCATTACCGGCAAAGCCACCTGCGAGCATTTCTGCCTGTCCGGCGGGAGTCACACCTCCGACCCGGGGCCGGTGCACAACCCGCGCCGACACGACTACATCGCCGGAGGATCCTCCTCGGGCAGCGCCGCGCTGGTAGCGTCAGGGGCGGTGGATATGGCCATCGGTGGCGATCAGGGCGGCTCGATCCGAATCCCGTCAGCGTTTTGCGGCACCTACGGCATGAAGCCCACCCATGGCCTGGTGCCGTACTCCGGGATCATGCCCATCGAGGCGACAGTCGACCACGCAGGGCCCATCACCGCCAACGTGTACGACAACGCGCTGATGCTCGAAGTGATCGCCGGTGCCGACGGTCTCGATCCGCGTCAGTATGCCCCGGTGGTCGAACCCTACACCCAGGTGCTGGATCGCGGCGTGCGCGGGCTCAGGATCGGCGTCCTGCTGGAGGGTTTCCAACTGCCGAACCTCGATCCGCGGGTGGCCGACAAGGTCCGCTTCGCGATCGATCATCTGCAGCAACTCGGCGCTCAGGTCAGCGAAGTGTCGATAGCCGAACATGGCCTGGCCGGCGCGCTCTGGCAACCGATCGGCTGCGAAGGGCTGACGGCGCAGATGATGCACGGCAATGGCATGGGCTTTAACTGGAAAGGTCTGTACGACGTCGCACTGCTGGACAAGCACGCCCAGTGGCGTGAAAACGCCGACGCGCTGTCGGCGACCCTCAAGCTGTGCATGTTCGTCGGCCAGTACGGCCTGGAGCGCTACCACGGTCGCTACTACGCCAAGGCACAGAACCTGGCCCGCCGCGTCCGCGCGGCCTATGACCAGGCGCTGAGTGACTACGACGTCCTGCTCATGCCCACCGTGCCGATTCTGGCCCAACCACTGCCCTCGGCGACCGCCTCGTTGACCGACTACGTGGCGCGCGCGTTCGAGATGATCGGCAACACTGCGGCATTCGATGTCACCGGCCATCCGGCGATGTCGATCCCCTGTGGCCAGGTCGAGGGGCTGCCAGTCGGCATGATGCTGGTGGCTCGCCATTACGGCGAAAGCACGCTGTATCAAGCCGCCGCCGCCTTCGAGGCCAGTATCGACTGGCAACATCTGTGAGGATCCAGCAATGAGCCACGACCACGATCATCATCACGACCATACCGAACCGCCCGCCACCGCGGAGCTGCGCATCAAGGCCCTGGAGTCGCTGCTGCTGGACAAAGGACTGGTCGACCCTGCCGCCCTGGAGGCGCTGATCGACACCTACGAGCATCAGATCGGTCCGCGCAACGGCGCGCGCGTGGTGGCAAAGGCCTGGATCGACCCGCAATACAAACGTCGCCTGCTGGAAAACGCGACCGCTGCCATCGCCGAGCTGGGCTTTTCCGGCGTTCAGGGCGAGGAGATGGTGGTAGTGGAAAATACCCCTCAAGTGCACAACGTCACCGTGTGCACGCTCTGTTCGTGCTACCCCTGGCCCACGCTCGGCCTGCCGCCTGCCTGGTACAAATCCGCCCCTTACCGCTCGCGCGTGGTGATCGACCCGCGTGGCGTGTTGGCTGAATTTGGACTACAGATCCCTGCCCATCAGGAGGTGCGCGTCTGGGACAGCAGCGCCGACCTGCGCTACCTGGTACTGCCCGAACAGCCCGCAGGCACACAGGGGTGGAGCGAAGAGCGCCTGAGCGAGCTGGTCACCCGCGACGCCATGATCGGCACCGGCCTGCCTATTGCACCAGTCGCTTCAGAGGAGGTCGTCGAATGAACGGAATACATGATCTGGGTGGTTTGCATGGCTTCGGCCCGGTACTGGCTGAAGAAGATGAACCGGTCTTTCACCATGACTGGGAGCGCCGGATCTTTCCGCTGTTTGCCGCGCTGTTTGCCGGGGGGCATTTCAATGTCGACGAGTTCCGCCATTCCATCGAGCGCATGGACCCGATCCACTACCTGGAAAGCAGCTACTACGAACACTGGCTACACGCCTTCGAGACACTGCTGGTGGAAAAGGGTGTGATCAGCGCAGCCGAATTGCACGGTCGGGCTGCACCGACTCCAGCGCCACAACCGGTTCAGGTGCTCACTGCAGATCTGGTGGAGACAGTGATTCTCGGCGGCGCCTCGGCACGTGCCAAGCACGAGGTGTCCGGCCGCTTCAAGGTCGGCGACAGGGTGCGGGCGAAGAACCTCAACCCCACCACTCATATCCGGTTGCCCCGCTATGCGCGGGGCAAGGTCGGCGTCATCGAACTAGCCCATGGTGCGTTCGCAACGCCCGACAGCATGGCCCACGGCCTGGGTGAGCAACCGCAACAGGTCTACACCGTACGGTTCAGCGCCGAAGAACTGTGGGGCACAGCCACCCCGGACTCGGTGTGCATCGACCTGTGGGACAACTATCTGGAGGCGGCATGAACACGACCCCACACAGTGATTACGCAACCCTCGGCCTCCCGTTGGACACCGAAGGACCGGTTTTCGAGCATCCCTGGCAGGCTCAGGCCTTTTCCCTGGTAGTGCACCTGCACCAGGCAGGCCATTTCAGCTGGGCCCAATGGGTGCAAGTCTTCAGCGATCAGATCAAGGCGACCCCTGCTCAGCCGGGCGAAAGCGTCAACGATGCCTACTTTCGACAGTGGTCCGATGCCATGGAAACACTGGTGGAGACGCTTGGCCTGTGCGGGCGGGACACCATTTCCCAGCGTGCCGACGAGTGGTGTCGAGCCTACCTCAATACGCCCCATGGAGAACCCGTGAACCTGCTGAACGCGAGTTGTCCGCCAGCCCATGCCCACCCTCATTCACGGCGCACCGGGCCGGTCACGGTCAGCCCGGCGGGCTGAGATGAAATGAGCGGTGCAGAAACGTCTGCATCAGCCGATTGGATCGCTTTGCTGTCGAGAGCTGTCGCGTGTCGTTTCTCTTTGGTTCTATTCGTAGTGCGCTGACGGCCTTGGCGAACCGCTTGGAAGGCAGTGACGCGCCCCTGCCAACGGCACCCACCCCCTGTTACAGCGACTATTCAGGGCCAGCGAGCAACTGCTTGCCGAGCAAACCCACGCCAGGGAGCGGATCGCCGAGTGCGGCACCACGGTGCACCAGCAATCTGCCGGCATTGAACGCGGCGATCGAAGCGGCTCGTGCCGGGGAGGCCGGCGTGGATTCGCCGTGGTCGCCAACGAGGTGCGGAAACTGGCCATGCGGACCAGCAAAGCGACCCGGGAGGCAGCCGGAATGATCGCCAGCTAACGTCTGGGGCGTGCCTTGCCGAGGCAATAGGCGGGAGGCGATACACTTTTTTGGGGAGGTATCGCCTAACCGATCCCTTTTTCAGTCAGCAGATTTGCAACGACGGCCAGAACGTTACCGCTCACCACGTCGAACGGCTCTGACGCATCGATGACCACGAACGTGTCCGGCGCCTCCTCTGCCTGCCGCAGGAATCCGTCACGGGCCCTGGAAAGAAACTCGAGCTTCTGCCTCTCCATCCGGTCCAGCCCCTGGCCGCGGGAAGCGACGCGCTTCATGCCGATCTCGGGATCCACATCCAGGATGATGTTGAGGTCCGGTGCAAAGCCCTCCAGCGCAAAGCCGTTGATGCTTCGCACCAGGTCCAACGCAATGCCCCGTCCGTAGTGCTGGAAAGCCACGGTCGCAGGGGTGAAGCGATCGCACACCACGACCTTGCCTGCCGCTATCGCAGGAATGATCTTTTCCTTCAGATGCTGTGCTCTGGCGGCGGCGAACAGCAAAAGCTCAGTGGTATCGCAGAGTTCTGGCGTCTCCGGATCAAGGACCACCTCGCGAATCTTCTCGCCGATCCGTGTACCGCCAGGCTCGCGGGTAATGACCACCGGGTGGTTCCTGGCGGTCAGGAATTCTTCGATGGCGCGAATAACAGAAGACTTGCCCGCCCCGTTATTTCCGTCGCATACGATTAGGCAACCTTTTGCCATGTGCTTGTCCTGGTACCTGAAAGTGTTGTTTGGTAGGTGGCGGTTGGTTTTGCAGGAGGGTGGAAGAATGCGTTCCGCGAACGGCCTACCTCTGCACCGTCATTGAGCGGGCGCCTCGGCGGCGTCCGGCTTCTCTTGTGGCTCGCGCGTGCCGGTCTCGCTCGGCACCGCCGCGGGCGCGGGGCTTGAGCGATAGTCGGCGCGGCGTTTGAGTTGGTACTCACGCACGGCAGCGTTGTGGGCATCCAGATCGTCGGAGAAGACATGGCTGCCGTCGCCGCGCGCAACGAAATACAGGCTGCTGCCAGAAACTGGGTTGAGCGCGGCATGAATCGCCTCGCGGCCCACCATGGCGATGGGTGTGGGCGGCATTCCGGCGATCACGTAAGTGTTGTAGGCCGTCGGCTCGCGCAGGTCGGCGCGGGTCAGCTTGCCGTTGTAGCGTTCGCCCATGCCGTAGATCACGGTCGGGTCGGTCTGCAGCAACATGCCTGCCTTGAGACGACGCACGAAGACGCCGGCGATCTCGCCGCGCTCCTGAGGCACACCTGTTTCCTTCTCCACCAGAGAAGCCATGATCAGCGCCTGATAGGGTTCGCTGTACGGTGCGCTGGCGGCGCGCTCGGCCCATTCGCTGGCCAGCACCTCTTCCAGTCGCCCGTAGGCCTGCTGCAGCAGCTCGACATCGCTCATGCCACGCACGTACTTGTAGGTGTCGGGGAAAAACCGGCCTTCGGGAAACACCTTGGGGTGGCCGATGCGCGCCATGACTTCACTGTCACTGAGGCCTCCCAAGGTCTGCTCGAGCTTTTCCTGGCGCGCCAACGCGGCGCGCACCTGACGGAAATTCCAGCCCTCGACCAGGGTCAGGCTGTACTGCACCACTTCGCCGCGCTGCCAGACATTGAACAGCTCGTTCACGGTCATGCCCGGGGTCAGGCGGTATTCGCCGGTGTGCAGCGGCTGCCCGGCGCGATTGAAGCGCCAGTAAAGACGCAGCCAGAAGGCATCCCGCAGGGTGCCCGCTGCCTCCATGCGCAGGATCGTGCCGCCGGGGGTCGCGCGGTTGGGTACATCGAGCAATTGTTCTTGAGTGACGGCCAGCGGCTGGTTCAGGGCGCTGTCGACTTTCCAGGCCGCCACGCCCGCTGCCAGTACGGCAACCACGATGAGCGTCTCCAGCAACAGCAGAAATTTACGCTTCACAAATCAGGCATCCAATAGCGCGTGGGCAATGCCTTGCAGTTTACGGGTGAGCGGACCCGCCGGCCACCTCAGTGACGTGAATGCGCGCACAGGCCACACGCCGTAGACGCTATTGCACACGAAGACTTCCTCGGCCCGTGCCAGGTCCGCTGGCCACAGGTCGTCCACGACAACCTCCAGACCCAGGCTTGCGGCCTGCTCCAGCAGTTCGGCACGCATCACCCCGGCCACGCCACAGCGCTGCAGGGAAGGCGTGTGCAGCACTCCGTCGATGACCAGAAACAGATTGCTGTAGACCCCTTCGACCAAGCGCCCGGACATGTCCAGCATCAAACCTTCGGCGAAGCTCGGGTCGCTCCATTCGGCGCGTGCCAGGACCTGTTCCAGGCGATTGAGGTGCTTGAGTCCGGCCAGCAACGGCTGCTCGGCCAGGCGCGTACTGCAGGGGTAGAGTTCCACGCCCTGCGCGCCGTTGGCCTGCGGATAGGCAGGGCTTGGACCGCCTTGCAGAATACGTCGCGCACCGGCCTGCGGATCGGGCGCGTAACCTCGGGCACTGTCGCCACGGGTGACGATCAGCTTGAGCACGCCCTTCTCCAGCGCTGCGGCATAGCGGACAATTTCGTCGCGCAGCACATCCGAGTCGATCAGGATGGCCAGACGCTGGCAGCCCAGCGCAACGCGCGTCAGATGACGCTCGAGAAGTACCGCCTGGCCACCGCGCACGGCGACGGTTTCGAAGACACCGTCACCGTAGGCCAGGCCCCGACTCTTCAGGCCCAGCGCATCGCATGGCTGCCCGTCGAGCCAGGCCTGCATCAACCGGCGAAGCGCCGGAAGACCAGCGAACCGTTGGTGCCACCGAACCCGAACGAGTTGCTCAGTACCACATCGATCGGCATGCTGCGTGCGGTATGGGGCACGAAGTCCAGATCGCAGCCTTCGTCAGGCTCGTCCAGGTTGATGGTGGGCGGCGCCATCTGGCTGTTGATCGCCAGCACACTGAAAATCGCCTCGACCGCACCTGCGGCGCCGAGCAGGTGCCCGGTCATCGACTTGGTGGAGCTGACTGCGAGCTTGTAGGCATGCTCACCGAACACGGTCTTGATGGCACTGACTTCGGCCAGGTCGCCCGCCGAGGTCGAGGTGCCATGGGCGTTGATGTACTGCACCTGGTCGGGCGTGATGCCGGCATCGCGCAGGGCGTTGGCCATGCAGCGCGCCGCGCCGGCGCCGTCTTCGGGCGGCGAGGTCATGTGGAAGGCATCGCCGCTGGTGCCGAAACCGATCAGTTCGGCATAGATGGTCGCGCCGCGCGCCTGCGCATGCTCGAGTTCTTCGAGTACCAGCGCGCCAGCACCGTCGGACAACACGAAACCGTCACGGCCCTTGTCCCACGGACGGCTGGCACGAGTGGGCTCGTCGTTACGCGTGGACAACGCACGGGCCGCGCCGAAGCCGCCCATGCCCAAGCCGCATGCAGCCATCTCCGCGCCACCGGCGATCATCACGTCAGCTTCGCCATACGCGATGTTGCGCGCGGCCATGCCGATGCAATGGGTGCCGGTGGTACAGGCCGTGGCGATCGCGTAGTTGGGCCCCTGAGCGCCGAGGTGGATCGACAGGAAACCGGAGATCATGTTGATGATCGAGCCAGGCACGAAGAAGGGCGATATCCGGCGTGGTCCGCTGTCATGCATGATGCGGCAGGTTTCTTCGATATTGGTCAGGCCACCAATGCCCGAACCCATGGCCACGCCGATACGCTCGCGATTGGCGTCGGTGACTTCGAGACCGGCGTTGCGTACCGCCTGGAAACCCGCCGCCAGGCCGTATTGAATGAACAAGTCGAGCTTGCGTGCCTCCTTGACCGAGAGGTATTGCTCGACCTCGAACCCCTTCACCGAGCCGCCGAAACGGGTCGAATAGGCCGATAGATCCGTATGCTCGATAGGACCTATGCCACTGCGGCCGGCCAGGATGCCCTGCCAACTGCTCGGCACGTCGGTGCCCAGCGGTGACAGCATGCCCATACCTGTGACCACGACGCGTCTACGCGACACAGCACTCTCCTTATTCTGGAAACATCAACGCGCGGCCGTCTAAAGAAAAAACCGCACGCCAACGAAGGCAGTGCGGTTTTTCCATGACAAGCAACGGCGATTACAAAACGTTACGCCTGGTGGGCAGTGACGTAATCGATGGCAGCTTGAACGGTGGTGATTTTCTCGGCTTCTTCGTCAGGAATCTCGGTTTCGAATTCCTCTTCCAGAGCCATCACCAGCTCAACGGTGTCCAGGGAATCGGCACCCAGATCTTCAACGAAGGAAGAAGAGTTGGTGACCTCCTCCGCTTTGACGCCCAGTTGCTCGGCGACGATCTTCTTGACGCGTTCTTCGATGGTGCTCATACCTTGTTTTCACTCCTAATGGACATATGTCAGGCGGCTGGCCGGTACGTAAGTTTATAGAAGAAGCTCGGCTTTTCAAACTGAAAGCGTCACTGCCACCCTACGCGAGCCCGCCACCTAGAATTCGGATGCAGCTTTATAACGGATTTTGGATGCCGGGTAAGACATTTTTTTGAAGCCATCCGTCACAATTTTCGTTACATGTACATGCCGCCGTTCACCGGAATTGTAGCGCCGGTCACGTAGGCTGCACCGTCGGAAGCCAGAAAACCGACCACTTTGGCGATTTCGTCGGCCTGCCCCAAACGACCCAGCGGAATCTGCACCTGCAGGGATTCACGCTGCGCTTCAGGCAGCTCGCGGGTCATGTCGGTGTCGATGAAGCCAGGCGCCACCGAGTTCACGGTGATCGCGCGCGAACCCACTTCACGGGCCAGGGCACGGCTGAAGCCTTCGAGACCGGCCTTGGCCGCGGCGTAGTTTACTTGGCCGACGTTGCCCATTGCACCCACAACCGAGCCGATGCTGATGATCCGGCCCCAACGTGCCTTGGTCATGCCACGCAGTACGGCCTTGGACAGGCGGAACAAGCTGTTGAGGTTGGTATCGACCACATCATGCCATTCGTCGTCTTTCATGCGCAGCATCAGGTTGTCGCGGGTGATACCGGCGTTGTTGACCAGAATCGCCGGCGCGCCGAACTGCTCCTGAATCTTGGCCAGGGTGGCGGCCACCGATTCGTCGCTGCACACGTTGAGTTCCAGGCCGGTACCTTCGATACCATGCTCCTTGAGCGTGGCGGCAATGCGCGCGGCGCCGCTCTCGGAGGTGGCGGTACCGATGACGGTGGCGCCCATGCGACCCAGTTCCAGGGCGATCGCCTGGCCAATGCCACGGCTTGCGCCAGTGACCAGTGCAACTTTACCTTGCAGGCTCATGCAAGTTCTCCTTGATCAGGCTTGCGCCGCGCGAGCGGCGGCGAAAGCTTCGGGGGTGTTCAGGTTTTCGGTGCTCACGCCATCGGCGCAGCGCTTGTTCAGGCCAGCCAGGACCTTGCCCGGACCGCACTCGACCAGACGTGGTGCGCCCTGGGCTGCCAGGTACTGCACGGTTTCGACCCAGCGCACCGGTTTGTACAGCTGCTCGAGCAGGTCGCGCTTGAGGGTTTCGAGATCGGCCGGTACGCCGGCACTGACGTTCTGTACGACCGGGATCTGCGGCGCCTGCCAGTCGATGGCGTTGACCGATTCAGCGAAGCGTTCGGCAGCCGGCTTCATCAACGCACAGTGCGACGGCACGCTGACTGGCAATGGCATGGCGCGCTTGGCGCCCTTGGCCTTGCACAGTTCGATGGCACGGGCAACGGCCTGTGCGGCACCGGCAATCACTACCTGGCCCGGGGAATTGAAGTTGACTGCACTGACGACTTCACCCTGCGCAGCTTCGGCGCAGGCAGCCAGCACATCGGCGTCTTCCAGGCCGAGAATGGCCGCCATGGCGCCCTGCCCGGCCGGCACGGCTTCCTGCATCAGTTGGCCACGACGCTCCACCAGCTTGACCGCATCGGCCAGCGACAGGCAGCCAGCGGCAACCAGCGCGCTGTATTCGCCCAGGCTGTGGCCGGCGACATAGGCCGGACGCTCGCCACCCTCGGCCAGCCACAGGCGCCACAGCGCGATGGAGGCAGCGAGGATGGCAGGTTGCGTCTTGTCGGTCTGGTTGAGGCTTTCGACCGGGCCTTGCTGGACCAGCGCCCAGAGGTCATAACCCAGGGCGTCGGACGCCTCCTTGAAGGTGTCCATGACCAGAGGGTACTGTGCGCCCAGTTCGGCCAGCATGCCGAGCGACTGGGAACCTTGCCCCGGGAAAACGAATGCGAGGGATGCAGACATTGAACAAGCCCTTGTGTGATCTTGTTGCCGAAAATTTCGACGCCGGAAGCGTACCCGGCGCGCTGAACTCAGAGTTGGATAACCTATGCCCGCCCGTGGTCACATTCAAGCACTGGGGCCAGGCATGCCTAAAGCAGCATCTGCGCCAACCGCCCGTGCAGGCGCTGGGGCAGGTTTTCACGAATCTCGTCGCGTGCACGGTCTATCGCGCACTGCAAGCCTTCCACGCCTGCGGCGCCGTGGCTCTTCACCACGATCCCCTGCAGGCCGAGGAAACTGGCACCGTTGTAGCGCGCCGGCGCCAGATCGGCCTGCAAGCGCTTGAGCAGCGGCATGGCCAGGGCGCCCACGGCCCGCGCCATCAGGCTGCTTTGAAACAATGCCTGAACGCGTTCGGCGAACATGCCGGCCAGACCCTCGTTGGACTTGAGCAGGATGTTGCCAACGAAACCGTCGCACACCACCACATCGGCCTCTCCTCGGAACACACCGTCGCCTTCGATGAAGCCGGTGTAGTTCAAGCCCTGCGCCTTGCGCAGCAGACTTGCCGCCAGCTTGACCTGCTGGTTGCCCTTGATGTCCTCGGTACCGACGTTGAGCAGCGCCACCCGTGGCCGTTCGACACCCAGCGCTTGAGCGGCCACCGACCCCATCACGGCGAACTGATACAGATGCTCGGCGCTGCAATCGACATTTGCGCCCAGATCGAGCAACTGGCAGTAGCCTCCTCGCGTGGGGATGGCGGCCATCATCGCGGGGCGGTCGATACCGGGCAAGGTCTTGAGCAGGTGCCTGGACAGCGCCATCAAGGCCCCGGTGTTGCCCGCGCTGACCACGGCCTGGACCTGCTCGTCGCGCAGCAATTGGAGCGCCACACGCATCGAGGAATCGGGCTTGCCGCGCAACGCCTGTGACGGACGCTCGTCCATGCCGACCACTTCGCTGGCGGCAGCGACGTGCAGGCGTGAGCGATCCACCGCCGGCTGGCTGGCAATCAGTTCTTCAAGGAGTTGAGGGTGACCGACGAGGGTCAGGTGCAGCGAGGGCGTAGCGGACAGGCAGGCAAGGCTGGCCTGAACAATGCTGCGGGGACCGAAGTCCCCGCCCATTGCATCAATCGCGACGGACTGAGCGGACAAGATTTACTCGTCGGCGCCCTTGTCGATCACTTTACGGCCACGGTATACGCCTTCTGGCGATACGTGGTGACGCAGGTGCACTTCACCGGTGGTCTTTTCGACCGACAGGGTGCTTGCCTCGAGTGCGTCGTGCGAACGGCGCATGTCACGGGCAGAGCGGGATTTTTTGTTCTGCTGAACAGCCATAATTGATTAACTCCTAAACGTTTGGGTCACGCTTTAACTGCGCCAATACACTGAACGGGTTGGACCGCGTTACCTCGTCCTCGCTCGGATCGGGATCATCTGCTCCCGCCGGCTGCTGGCATTCTTCCGGATGATGAGCAGGCACGATGGGCAAGGCGAGCAACAGCTCCTCCTCGACCAGCGCCTGCAGATCCAATGGATCTTCGCCCAGTTCCAGCACGTCATAACCTTTCGGTAACGACTGGGTGTTCGCACCCTCCTTCACCACGGCGTAACTGCATTCGCTGTGGATCGGCAGGGTTACCAGCTCAAGACAACGCTGGCAAACCATCTTGACTTCGACGTCCAGGCAGCTGTGGATGACCACGGCCTTGCGTTCGTCTCGTTCGAAGATGAATTTGGCCTGCACCGTACCGACGTTGTCGGAAAGCGGGTCGCAGAGTCTCTCCAAATCGGCCAACTGCAGCGAACCTTCAAGGGTTACGCCACGATCTGCCAATTTGCGCGGGTCAACGTGAGGTGGAATCGGGTCATTCAACATAGGCGCAGCATTCTAGGGACGCCCCCCTCGCCTGTCAAAGGAAATTCGGGCCTGGGTGCGTGATAGAGTGGCCGTTCATCCACAGGAGCCTGCCATGCCCGCCCTGCTACTTGCTTCCAGCTCGCCCTACCGCCGCGAACTGCTGTCGCGGCTGTGTCTGCCGTTCACCTGCGCCTCGCCCGATATCGATGAAAGCCACCTGCCAGACGAGCCGGCGTGCGTCCTGGTCAAACGCCTGGCCGAACAGAAGGCCAGGGCACTGTCGGCCGCCCACCCCGGGCATCTGATCATTGGTTCGGATCAGGTCGCGGTGCTGGGCGAGAGGATTCTAGGCAAGCCGCTGGATTTCGAACGTGCGCGCGAACAGCTGGTCGCGGCGAGCGGTGCATCCGTCACGTTTCTGACCGGTCTTGCGCTATTGAATGTGGACAGCGGCGAGTGCCAGGTCGATGTGGTGCCGTTCACGGTGAACATGCGCCGGCTCTCGACCGTAGCCATCGAGCGCTACCTGCTGGCGGAAAAGCCCTATGACTGCGCCGGCAGCTTCAAGGCCGAAGGGCTGGGCGTGAGCCTGTTCCAGAGCACCGAAGGCTCGGACGCCACCAGCCTGGTCGGCCTGCCGCTGATCCGCCTGGTGGACATGCTGCTCAAAGAAGGTGTGCAAATCACTTGAGTCCTGCAGGGCGATCACGATCGCCTTAGCGGGCAGAGGGCCCGCGAAAGGGCCCTTGACCGCACCGCACAACCTCAGCGCAGACTCGGCCCCTGGAACCCCATCCACATGGCGATCTGATCGGCAACGCTGGCACCCAGCTTTTTCGAGAAACGGTCCAGTGGCGACTCCTTCACGGTGAAGTCGACCATATCCTTGGCGCCGATCACGTCACGGGCAACCATACTGCTACTGCCCAAGGCATCGACCAGGCCCAGTTGCAGCGCCTGCTCGCCCGACCAGATCAGCCCGGAAAACAGCTCCGGATGTTCCTTGTCCTTGAGCCGATCGCCGCGCCCGGCCTTCACGCTGTCGATGAACTGTCGATGGGTCGTGGCCAGAACGCCCTTCCAGAACTCGGTCTCATCGGCGCGCTGCGGCTGGAACGGATCCAGGAAGGCTTTGTGCTCACCCGAGGTATAGGCACGTCGCTCCACGCCCAGCTTTTCCATGGTGCCGACGAAGCCGTAGCCGGCCGCGGTCACACCGATGGAGCCGACCAGGCTGGATTTGTCCGCATAGATCTGATCAGCCGCGCTGGCAATGTAATAGGCCCCGGAGGCGCCCAGGTCGGCGATCACTGCATAGACCTTGATGTCCGGGTGCTCACCGCGCAGGCGACGGATCTCGTCATATACGTAGCCGGATTGCACCGGGCTGCCGCCAGGGCTGTTGATGCGCAGGATCACGCCTTTCACCTTGGTGTCTTCGAAGGCGCTGCGCAGGCTGCCGACGATGTTGTCCGCGCTCGCCGCTTCCTTGTCGGCAATCACGCCGCGTACGTCGATCACGGCGGTGTACCCGGACGCACCACTGGTGGCGGCCTTTTCCATGTCCAGCAACGGCGAAAACAGCAAGATCGCGCCGAACAGGTAAATAAAGGTCAAGAACTTGAAGAATATGCCCCATCGACGTGCGCGGCGCTGCTCCTGAACACTGGCCAGCAGAGTCTTTTCCAGCAATCGCCAGCTTTTCTCGTCGCCGATCGGGGCGCTGTCTTCTTCGCTGCGCGGCGCTTTCCATTGGTCAGACATTTTCTACTCCTTATGCAAGGCCACGCGCACCGGCGCGGCGACTGTCCAGCCACTGCGGCAGTTGATCGAACGACTCGATACACAGCTGCGGTTCGTATTGCCGCAGCACGTCCAGCGGCAAGGCGCCATAACCCACTGCGACGCTGTGCATGCCGGCATTGCGGGCCATCAATAGATCGAACGAGGCATCGCCGACCATTAGCGAACGCTCAGGCCCCACCTCACAATGGCTCATGATCTGCTCAAGCATCAGAGGATGGGGTTTGCCGCGGGTTTCATCGGCCGCCCGGGTGATGTCGAAAAAGTCCTCCCAGCCGTGGGCCTTGAGCACACGGTCCAGCCCTCGGCGCGCCTTGCCGGTGGCCACCGCAAGGCGGTAACCCTGCTCGCGAAACCCGAGCAAGGCCTCGCGGACCCCGGGATACAACAAGGAAGGGCTAGCGTCCAGGGCCATGTAGGCGTCGGCATAGTGATCGCGCATAGCCATCACCTGTACGTCGTCGAGCTGGGGATACAACATGCTGATGGCTTCCGGCAAGGCCAGGCCGATGATGCCCTTGACCGCCTCGTCACTGCAGGGCGGATACCCCGATGCCGCCGCTGCGGCGTGCATGGCCTCGACGATCCGGCCGATGGAGTCGCACAGGGTGCCATCCCAGTCGAAAATCAGCAGTTTGTAATCAGCTTGCACTCAGTCGCTCCACGGTCTTGGCCCAGACCTCGTCGACCGGTGCCTCGACCTTCAGCTCGCCGCCATCGGGCAGCGGCACGGTCAGCGCGTAGGCATGCAGGAACAGCCGCTTGCCGCCCAGGTCGCGAATCTCCTTGGAAAAGTTCTCGTCGCCATACTTGGTATCGCCCGCGATCTCGTGACCGGCGTGCAGGGCATGCACACGGATCTGATGGGTGCGCCCGGTGATGGGGCGTGCTTCGACGATGGTCGCGAAGTCGCCGAAGCGACGCAGCACCTTGAACAGGGTCAGCGCTTCCTTGCCTTCTTCGTTGATCTCGACCATGCGCTCGCCGGAGCGCAGGTTACTCTTGAGCAAAGGCGCATTGACCTGTTTCTTGGCAGTCGCCCAATGCCCTCGAACCAGGGCCATGTAGCGTTTGTCGACACCGTCGCCACGCAGCGCCGCGTGCAGGTGGCGCAGCATGCTGCGCTTCTTGGCGATCATCAACAGGCCGGAGGTGTCCCGGTCCAGGCGATGCACCAACTCGAGCTCCTTGGCATCGGGACGCAACTGGCGAAAGGCTTCGATCACACCGAAGCTCAGGCCACTGCCGCCGTGCACGGCAATGCCTGCCGGCTTGTTCAGCACGATCAGCGCCTTGTCTTCGTAGACGATGGCGTCCTCGAGGCGCTGCAGCAGCCCTTGCGCCACCGGCACCGGCGCGTCGCGCTCGGGCAGGCGCACCGGCGGCACGCGCACGATGTCGCCAGCCTGCAGCTTGTATTCCGGCTTGATGCGCCCTTTGTTCACTCGCACTTCGCCCTTGCGCAGGATGCGATAGATCAAGGTTTTGGGCACGCCCTTGAGCGCCGTGATGAGGAAGTTGTCTATGCGTTGGCCGGCAAGTTCCGGCGCAACCTCGATCAGCTGAACGCCGGAGGTTGGGGGAGTAGTAGTCGTCATGGCCGCGATCATAACAATTTTTTATGGATTTGAAGCACTTAATGATTGCTGCTATAGTCGCGAACGCCGCCATAAGCGGCTGGGCAGCGGACAAGCGGTTATGAACCAGCCCTGACCAACGCAATTCTCGAGGACGCGAGGCCGTCCTACGGGGCTTTTGCCAGTTACGGAGTATTTGAGGGCAACGCCCGCGCAGGTGCGAGAAGGCCGATGAAAGCCCAGGAACCCCGGCATACCGGACACCTTCCTGCCTTTGTTCGACGCCACTCCCGCTTCGCAGTCGCCCTCACCCAGTTCAGGCACAAGCTTCGGAAACCCAACGCCTTAGTCATACAGGGCGAACTTTACGAATTGAAGTTCGCGATATTGCCAACCCGTTGCGGATTCAGCGCACGGCAGCACCCGAATTATCAGGGATACGTGTAGGGTGGAGATGCACAACCGTCGGACCGTGTAGTACCGCGTCACGGCAGGAAGCAGCCTCAGGCACTTCTGCCATGCCGGTCTTGAACAAGACGCTCAAGGGCGTCCACGCCAGACGATTGATTCCTCCTCCTGACTGAGTGCTTTTGACACCACAGCAAGCAGGACGCGTCGTCGCGGTTCCGCCCCTGTTGGGCAGATATCGCTGGACACTGCAGTGGCCTAGGCCCTGTTGACGCACCTGACACCGACCGTGAGAAGTCGTGTGTGCCGAACGCCGTTTCCGGCAGCCCGGAAACCGACGGTACTACATGAAAAGAATGCTGATTAACGCAACTCAACCCGAAGAGTTGCGTGTTGCCCTGGTAGACGGCCAGCGCCTCTACGACCTGGACATCGAGTCCGGCGCCCGCGAGCAGAAGAAGGCCAACATCTATAAAGGCCGCATCACTCGCATCGAACCCAGCCTTGAGGCCGCCTTCGTCGACTTCGGCTCGGAACGCCACGGCTTCCTGCCCCTCAAGGAAATCTCCCGCGAATACTTCAAGAAAAACCCTGAAGGCCGCGTCAACATCAAGGAAGTCCTGAGCGAAGGCCAGGAAGTCATCGTCCAGGTCGAGAAGGAAGAGCGCGGCAACAAGGGCGCAGCCCTGACCACGTTCATCAGCCTGGCCGGTCGTTATCTGGTGCTGATGCCCAACAACCCACGGGCCGGCGGCATCTCCCGTCGCATCGAAGGCGAAGAGCGCAACGAGCTGCGCGAAGCACTCAATGGCCTGGTGGCTCCTGCCGACATGGGCCTGATCGTCCGCACTGCCGGCCTGGGCCGCAGCAGCGAAGAGATGCAATGGGACCTGGACTACCTGCTGCAACTGTGGACCGCGATCAAGGAAGCCTCCCTGGACCGCTCCGCGCCATTCCTGATCTATCAGGAAAGCAACGTCATCATCCGCGCCATCCGCGACTACCTGCGCCAGGACATCGGCGAAGTGCTGATCGATAGCGTCGAAGCCCAGGACGAAGCCCTGACCTTCATCCGCCAGGTGATGCCGCAGTACGCCAGCAAGATCAAGCTGTACGAAGACAGCGTCCCCCTGTTCAACCGCTTCCAGATCGAAAGCCAGATCGAAACCGCTTTCCAGCGTGTGGTCGAACTGCCTTCCGGTGGCTCGATCGTCATCGACCCGACCGAAGCACTGGTGTCCATCGACATCAACTCGGCGCGCGCCACCAAGGGCAGCGACATCGAAGAAACCGCCCTGCAGACCAACCTCGAAGCCGCCGAAGAGATCGCTCGTCAGCTGCGCTTGCGCGACATCGGCGGCCTGATCGTCATCGACTTCATCGACATGACTCCGGCCAAGAACCAGCGCGCCGTGGAAGACAAGGTCCGTGAATCGCTGGAAGCCGACCGCGCTCGTGTCCAGGTGGGTCGTATCTCCCGTTTCGGCCTGCTGGAAATGTCCCGTCAGCGCCTGCGCCCTTCGCTGGGCGAAAGCAGCGGCATCGTCTGCCCTCGTTGCAGCGGCACCGGGATCATCCGTGACGTCGAATCGCTGTCGCTGGCCATCCTGCGCCTGATCGAAGAAGAAGCCCTGAAGGACCGCACTGCCGAAGTCCGCGCCCAGGTGCCGATTCCAGTCGCTGCCTTCCTGCTCAACGAAAAACGCAATTCGATCACCAAGATCGAACTGCGCACCCGCGCCCGCATCGTGATCCTTCCGAACGATCACCTGGAAACGCCGCACTTCGAAGTGCAGCGCCTGCGTGATGACAGTCCGGAAGCCCACAGCGGCCAGTCCAGCTACGAAATCGCCGCTGCTGCCGCTGAAGTCGAAGAGGTCCAGCCAGCCGCTGCCACTCGCACCCTGGTTCGTCAGGAAGCGGCGGTGAAAACCGCGCCGACCCGCACCGCTGCCCCAGTTTCCGCGGAAGAAGCTGCCCCGGTGGCTGCTGCAGCACCGACGCCGGCGCCTGCTCCCCAGATCGCCGAACCAAGCCTGTTCAAGGGTCTGGTCAAGTCCCTGGTCAGCCTGTTCGCCACCAAGGAAACGCCTGCCGCTCCGGTGGTCGTCGAGAAGCCTGCCGCCACCGCCCCCGAGCGCCCGGCGCGCGAAGAGCGTCGCAACGGTCGTCAGCAGAGCCGCAACCGCAGCAGCAATCGCCGCGACGAAGAACGCAAGCCGCGTGAAGATCGCGCACCGCGTGAAGACCGCGCCGCCCGCGAAGACGCACCCGCCGCACGTGAAGAACGCCCTGCCCGCGCGCCTCGCGAGGAACGCCAGCCGCACGCTCCGCGTGAAGACCGCCGCCCACGCAACGGTGGCGACGACGCACCACGGGTACGTGAACTGCGCGAGCCTCTGGACGCACCGACCGCTCGCGAAGAACGCCCAGCCCGCGAAGAGCGTGCTCCACGTGAAGAGCGCGTGACCCGCGAAGAGCGCGCTCCTCGTGAGGAACGTGCACCACGTGAAGAGCGCCCGGCCCGTGAAGAACGCGCACCACGCGAGGAACGTCCGGCCCGTGAAGAACGCCAGCCTCGCGTCGCCCGCGAAGAACGCGCAGCGCATCCGGAACAGGCATCCGAAACCGACGCCGACACTGCCGAAGACGTGCTGAACAACGAAGAGCTGCTGCAGGACGACAACCAGGAAGGCAACGACGGCGATCGTCCGCGTCGCCGCTCCCGTGGTCAGCGTCGCCGCAGCAACCGTCGCGAACGTCAACGCGATGCCAACGGTGACGTGATCGAAGGCTCGGAAGAGTCCAACGAGTCGACGACCGAAGGCGAGTCCAACGGTGCAGCCCTGGCCGCCAGCGTTGCCGTCACAGCCGCAGTCGCGGAAAACGCCATCAGCGCTTCTGCCGAAGCCCAGGCCCACGAACAGGCCGAACAGGCCAATCGCAGCGTGCAACCTGCCGCTGCCCAGGAAGCCGACGCTGAAGGCGAAAGCCTGGCTGCGCCGGAAATCGTCGCCACCGCGCCGACTGCCGAAGCCGCCGTCGAGACGCCGGTTGCTATCCCCGTCCAGGCGGACAGCCCTGCCGAAGTCGAACGCCCTGCAACGGTCTCGGCACCTGACACCTGCGCGGCGCCTGCCAACGAAAGCGCTGCACCTGTGGTCGAGCAACAGCCCGTCGTCGAAGCAGCCCATCCTGCCGAGACCCACGAGCCAGTGCAGCAGGACGTCGCCGAACCGGTGGAAGTAACGCCTCCGTTCGACACCACCCCTGCGCCGATCAGCCAGCCCGGCGCCGACGTCGAAGTTGACGCACCGGTAGTCGTCGATCCTGCACAGGTCAACGAGCCTGCGCTCCAGCCGCGCGCCGTGCCAGCCGCCGAAGAAGTGCCTTCGTTGCCTGCCGAGCCTGCCCTGCACCAGATCAGCGAACCTGCTGCTGTGGAGCCGTCGACTGTCGAACCAGTCGCGGCCGAACCTGCCGCCGTCGAGCCTGTGACGGTAGAACCGGTCATCGCGCCGGTTGCCGAACCTGCTCCTGCGAGCGAGCCTGTGGTGGTTGCACAACCCGAGCCGCTCAAGGAAGCCGAACCGGCACCGGTGCTGCCGAGCAACGGCCGTGCGCCCAACGATCCTCGCGAAGTGCGTCGTCGCAAGCGCGAAGCCGAGGAAGCAGCGAAGCTCGCCGCGCTCAAGCCTGAAACTGAAGTATCGAGCGCTGCTGACAGCGCGCAAGGTACTCAGGACGAGCCCAAGCCACTGGTGTAATCACTGCGTGTGAATCAGCCCCCGCCGCCCACGCGCCGGGGGCTTTTTCTTGCCTGCCGCTCAGATATCCGGGCTGATTTGAAGCTTAATGCATCTAATGCGTTGACAGCCTGCCAGGTATCTGTAGAATGCGCCTCCACAGACGCGGGATGGAGCAGTCTGGTAGCTCGTCGGGCTCATAACCCGAAGGTCGTCGGTTCAAATCCGGCTCCCGCAACCAAACATCGGAAGGGCCACTCTATAAACGGGTGGCCTTTTTCGTATGCGCTCGAAAAAGCCAATAGCCACCTAACGAAGGCTGCGCGCGAGCAATGTGAAAATTGCTTTACAGTTGGCCAGGCGCCGGTCACCCACGGCGCACAGGCGTTAGAATGGCGCGAATTATTTTTTCCACAGGGATTGGTACTTTGACGGGATCCCGGCATCCTGTTGCGCACAATCCAAGAGGTGATTGATGCGCTCTGACTTGCCCGACTCAACCGCTATGGAACTCCCACCTGCCGCTGCCGCCGGCCCGATAAAGCCCGAGCGCGCTCGCTGGCTGGATCTGCTGAGCCGCTACCGGCAGCCGGTGGGGCTGGCCGTTACCCTGTTGCTGTTTGCCATCGCCCTGCTCGCCTGTCGGCATCTGCTCAGCGAACTGGACATCTACGCGCTGCACGACTCGGTACTGGCCACGCCGCCTGCTGCACTGGGCGGAGCCTTGCTGGCCATGGTCTGCGGCTTCATCATTCTGCTGGGCTATGAATGGTCCGCCAGCCGCTATGCCAATGTGGCTCTCCCGGCACGCACCTTGGCCCTGGGCGGCTTTACCTCATTCGCCATCGGCAACGCCATCGGCTTGTCGATGCTGTCCGGCGGTTCGGTTCGTTACCGGCTGTACTCGCGATTGGGCGTAGGTGCAGGCGAAGTCGCGCGCATGACCTTGTTCGCCAGCCTTTCGCTGGGCTGTGCATTGCCGCCGCTTGCCGCCGTGGCCACCCTGAGCAGCCTGCCCGCCGCTTCGCTGGCCCTGGGGCTTTCGCAAGGGCTGCTGGGAACCATCGCCGCGATCGTGCTGCTACTGACTGCCCTGCTGGTGCTGGGCGTCTATCGACGTCGTCTTGCCGAGCAGCCGCTGGCCGATAACCTGCTGGTCCGTGCCGGACGTCGCACCCTGCGCTTGCCGAGTGCGCGCCTGACCCTGCTGCAACTGGTCATCACCGCACTGGACGTGGTGGCAGCCGCCACCGTGCTCTATCTGTTGCTGCCCGAGGCTCCGCCGTTCGGTGCCTTCGTACTGATCTACCTGCTGGCCCTCGCCGCCGGGGTGCTCAGCCACGTACCTGGGGGTGTCGGGGTCTTCGAGGCGATTCTGCTCGCAGCGTTCGCCGACACCCTGGGCGCCGCGCCCCTGGCTGCGGCGCTGCTGCTGTATCGCCTGATCTATGTCGTGCTGCCGATGCTGGTGGCGTGCGTGCTGCTGCTGGCCAACGAAGCGCGCCGTTTGTTCTTCGCCCAGCAGGCCATTCGCGTGGCCTCCGGGCTCGCCGCCCCGATCCTGGCGGTGCTGGTGTTCCTGTCCGGCGTCGTGCTGCTGTTCTCCGGTGCGACCCCAGAGATCGATACGCGCCTGCAGGACCTGGGCTTTCTGATCCCCCACCGCCTGATCGATGCTTCGCACCTGGGTGCCAGTCTGGTGGGCGTGCTGTGCCTGCTGCTGGCACAGGGGTTGCGCCGTCGCCTGTCGGCCGCATGGGTATTGACCATGGTGCTGCTGCTGGTGGGTGCCGTGCTGTCGCTGCTCAAGGGCTTCGACTGGGAAGAGGCCTCGCTGCTGTGTATGACCGCACTGCTGCTCGCCGTCTTCAAGCGCTCCTTCTACCGGCCCAGCCGACTGCTGGAGTTGCCGTTCTCCCCGCTGTACCTGATCGCCAGCGTGTGCGTGGTGGGTGCGTCGATCTGGTTGCTGTTCTTCGCCTACCAGGACGTGCCCTACAGCACCAAGCTGTGGTGGCAGTTTGCGTTGGATGCCGATGCACCTCGCGGCCTGCGTTCGGCCCTGGGCAGCGCAGTGTTGTTGATCGTGGTTGCGCTGACCTGGCTGCTGCGCACCGCGCGCCCGGTGATCCATCTGCCCACACCCGAGGAACTGCAGCGCGCCGCGACCATTCTCAAGGCGTCGCACCAGCCCGATGGTGGCCTGGCCCTGACCGGCGACAAGGCACTGCTGTTCCACCCCAAGGATGAAGCCTTTCTGATGTATGCCCGCCGCGGGCGCAGCCTGGTGGCGCTGTACGACCCCATCGGCCCGACCCAGCCGCGCGCCGAAATGATCTGGCAGTTCCGCGACCTCTGCGACTTTCACCACGCGCGCCCGGTGTTCTATCAGGTCCGGGCCGAGAACCTGCCGTTCTACATGGACATCGGCCTGACCGCGATCAAGCTGGGCGAAGAGGCCCGGGTCGACTTGTACGCTTTCGATCTGGAAGCCAAGGGCAAGGAGATGAAGGACCTGCGCTACACCTGGAACCGCGGCACCCGCGACGGTCTGTCACTGGAGATCTACGAGCCCGGACAGGCGCCACTGGAAGAGCTCAAGGTCATTTCCGATGCGTGGCTCACGGGCAAGAACGTACGCGAGAAGGGGTTTTCCCTGGGCCGCTTCAGTCCTGAATACCTGAACCATTTCCGCATCGCGATCGTCCATTTCGAAGGCAAGCCCGTGGCGTTCGCCAACCTGCTGGAAACCGACAGCAAGGAGCTGGCCAGCCTGGACCTGATGCGTGCGCATCCCCAGGCGCCCAAGCTGACCATGGAGTTCATGATGGTAGGCTTGATCCAGCACTACAAGAAACACGGCTACGGGCGCTTCAGTCTGGGCATGGTGCCGCTGTCCGGTCTGCAACCGCGACGCGGTGCTCCCCTGACCCAGCGCCTTGGCTCGATGGTGTTCAATCGTGGCGAGCAGTTGTACAACTTCCAAGGCCTGCGCCGGTTCAAGGACAAGTTCCAGCCTACCTGGGAGCCTCGCTACATGGCCGTGCCGGCCGGCCTTGATCCGCTGGTGGCACTGGCCGATACCGCCGCCCTCATTGCAGGTGGCCTGACAGGATTGGTGAAACGCTGATGATTCGACGTTACTGGCGCAAGTTGTTCGCCTTGATCGTGGTACTGCTGCTGGCAGCTGCCGGCTACTACTGGTGGGCCACCCGCCCTGTCCCGGCTGCACAGCTCAGCGCACAACGCCTGAGCAACGGCAGCGACGCTCGCGATGTCGTCCCCGGCACGCGGACCAAGTCCCGGGTGGCGATCGCACTGCCCGCCGCCGAAGCCCTGACCGACAAGCAGTTGCTGGACTTGAGCCGGGACGCCTCCGCGCACATCGTCCAGGTGATCCTGCCGGAAACCGACTGCAGCGCGCAGCAAGCCGCGTTGAATGCCGCCATCGAGCGACTCGACGCCAAACCGGATCTGGTGGCGGGGATCGGTCCGGGCGCCTCGCTGGCCTGGCGCTGGCTGGCCACGCAGGACAACGACAAGGCCCAGGCCGTGTCGGTGGATCTGAGCGTGGAGAAACCCGACGGCTGTCTGCCGGAGTTGCCGAAGAAGGCCGAGCATGGTCAATGGATGGTGGCCTGGAACGACAACCCCGACGACGCCAGCGCCGCGTTCGTGCGCGACCAACCCAATGCGCAGACCGTCATCAGCGATTACGACGTGAAGCTGCCGCAAGTGCTGAAGAATCAGGTCACCGATATTCTGGTCGGCGATGAAGGCACCCACCTGGCCATTCCGGTGGTCGAGGTGCCCGCAACGCAGAGCAACGACACCGTCAGCCTGTTCCTTTCTGGCGACGGCGGCTGGCGCGACCTCGACAAGGCGGTGGCCGGGGACATGGCGACCATGGGTTACCCAACAGTAGGGATCGACACCCTGCGCTATTACTGGGAGCACAAGACACCCGAGCAAAGCGCCGACGACCTGGTCGAGTTGATGCACTACTACCGACAGAAATGGGGCGCGAAGCGCTTCGTGCTGACCGGCTATTCGTTTGGTGCCGACGTGCTGCCAGCCATTTACAACCGCCTGCCCGCCGAGGAGCAGAACAGCGTCAGCGCGATCATCCTGCTGGCCTTCGCGCGCAGTGGCAGCTTCGAGATCGAAGTCGAGGGATGGCTGGGCAATGCGGGCAAGGAGGCACCTACCGGCCCGGAAATGGCCAAGCTGCCGGCCGCCAAGGTGGTCTGCGTTTACGGCGAGGAAGAGGCCGATGAAAGCGGCTGTACCGAAGCCACCGCAGTGGGTGAGAAAATGAAGCTGCCAGGCGGGCATCACTTCGACGAGAACTACCCGGCGCTGGCCAAGCGCTTGGTGCAGCAGATCGACAAGCGTACCGGCTCGAACTGATCCTGCTCTAAAAACAAAGCCCCGGACCTGAACAGGTGCCGGGGCTTTTTTGTGGGGGTCAGCTAGGGCCTCTTCGCGAGCACTGCCGGCTCCTGCAGGGGAGTCGAGTCAGCAATGAGCATGCCCTGCCGCTGCCTCTCCCTACATTTCCACCTGCGTACCCAGCTCGATCACCCGATTCACTGGCAGCTTGAAGAAGCGCAGGTTGCCGTTGGCATTCTTCAGCATGAAGGCGAACAACTGCTCGCGCCAACGCGCCATGCCGGCCAGCTTGGAGGGGATCACCGTTTCGCGACTGAGGAAATAGGTGGTACGCATCGGGCTGAAGTCCAGGTCCGGCAGATCACACAGGGCCAGGGCACCCGGTACGTCCGGTTCATCCATGAAGCCGTAGTGCAGAATCACCCTGAAGAACCCCTCACCATAGCTTTGCACTTCGAATCGACGGCCCACTGGCACCCGCGGCGTGTCCTCGTTGACCACCGTCAACAGCACCACTTGCTCATGCAGCACCTGGTTGTGCAGCAGGTTATGCAACAGCGCATGGGGTACGGCATCGGAGCGCGCGGTCAGGAACACCGCCGTGCCTTGGACGCGATGCGGTGGCTGCACGCTGATGCTGCCGATGAAGATAGGCAGCGGCAGTCCGCCCTCGTCGATCCGCTCGACCAGCAGTTGCTTGCCGCGCTTCCAGGTGGTCATGAGGATGAACAGCACGGTCCCCGCCAGCACCGGAAAGGCACCGCCCTGGATGATCTTCGGCACGTTGGCGGCGAAGAACAGGCCATCCACCAGCAGGCAGCCGATCAGCACCGGCACCGCCAGCACCGGCGGCCATTTCCACAACAGCAGCATCACCGCCGAGACCAGAATGGTCGTCATCAGCATGGTGCCCGTGACCGCCACACCGTAGGCCGAAGCCAGGGCGCCGGAGGATTCGAAGCCGATCACCAACAGCACCACGCCGACCATTAGTGCCCAGTTCACGGCGCCGATGTAGATCTGCCCCTGCTCGCTGCTCGACGTGTGCTGAATGTGCATGCGCGGAATATAGCCCAGCTGAATAGCCTGCTGGGTCAGGGAAAAGGCACCGGAAATCACCGCCTGCGAAGCGATCACAGTGGCCAGGGTGGACAATGCCACCAAGGGCACCAGGGCCCAGCCCGGCGCCAGCAGGAAGAACGGGTTGCGCGCCGCTTCGGGGTTCTCCAGCAGCAGGCCACCCTGACCGAAGTAGTTCAGCACCAGAGCGGGCAATACCAGGATGAACCAGGCGCGGGCGATGGGCTTGCGGCCGAAATGGCCCATGTCGGCGTACAGCGCTTCGGCACCGGTCAATGCCAGCACCACGGCACCAAGGATCGCCACGCCCATGCCGGGATGAACGATGAAGAAGCGCACTGCCCACGCCGGATTCAATGCCTTGAGCACTTCGGGGTGCTGATACACGCCATAGGCGCCGAGCAGCCCCAGCACCAGAAACCACATCACCATCACCGGCCCGAACAGCTTGCCGATGCGCTGGGTGCCGTGTTTCTGGATCAGGAACAAGGCCACCAGCACCACCAGGGCCATCGGCACTACCCAGCGCTCCAGGCCATCGAAGGCCAGCTCCATGCCCTCGATCGCCGAAAGTACCGAGACGGCCGGAGTGATCATGCTGTCGCCGTAGAACAGCGCCGCACCGGCCAATCCGCACACCACCATCAACGCGCGCAGCCTGGGCAGTGCTGAAGTGGCACGGGTCGCCAGTGCTGTCAGGGCCATGATGCCGCCCTCGCCCTGGTTGTCGGCGCGCAGCACGAACAGCATGTATTTGATCGAGACCACCCAGATCAGCGACCAGAAGATCAACGAGAGGATGCCCAGCACGCCATCGTGGGAAATGGGTACGCCGTAGCCCCCGGAAAAGACCTCCTTGAGGGTGTACAGCGGACTGGTGCCGATGTCGCCATATACGACGCCGACCGCTGCCACCAGCATGCCGATCGGGCGGGCTGTCGAATGCCCACCATTGCCGTCACTACTTGCCTGAACCATCGACTACTCCTGCGACCTTGATTTGTAACGCCATGTGGCGCGACGCGGCGAAGCATAGCGCAGCACTCGTCGTAATTCCTCGCATAATGCTGGTCAAGAGACCTCGCCATCGCTAGAATTGCGCACTTTTTGATCAGAGGCGTACCCAGCGCCCGCCTGTGCGGCCCACGAGGCCCTATCGATACCGAGGTTAGCCATGTCCACCACTCCTTCGTCGGCCGCTCCAAAGGTCGGCTTCGTCTCGCTGGGTTGCCCCAAGGCCCTGGTCGATTCCGAGCGCATCCTGACTCAGTTGCGCATGGAAGGTTACCAAGTGGTACCGACCTATGAAGACGCCGACGTCGTGGTGGTCAACACCTGTGGCTTCATCGACACCGCCAAGGCCGAGTCGCTGGAAGTGATTGGCGAGGCGCTCAAGGAAAACGGCAAGGTCATCGTCACCGGCTGCATGGGCGTCGAAGAGAATGCCATTCGCAAGGTGCATCCCAGCGTGCTGTCGGTCACCGGCCCTCAGCAATACGAGCAGGTGGTCAACGCCGTGCACGAAGTGGTGCCACCGCGTCAGGACCACAACCCGCTGATCGACCTGGTACCGCCGCAGGGCATCAAGCTCACGCCGCGTCACTATGCCTACCTGAAGATTTCCGAAGGCTGCAACCACAGCTGTAGCTTCTGCATCATTCCCTCGATGCGCGGCAAGCTGGTCAGCCGCCCGGTGGGCGATGTCCTGAGCGAGGCCGAGCGCCTGGTCAAGGCCGGGGTCAAGGAAGTGCTGGTCATCTCCCAGGACACCAGCGCCTACGGCGTGGACGTCAAGTACAAGACCGATTTCTGGAACGGTCGCCCGGTCAAGACGCGCATGCTCGAACTGTGCGAAGCCCTGAGCAGCCTGGGCGTCTGGGTCCGCCTGCACTACGTGTACCCCTACCCCAACGTCGACGACATCATTCCGCTGATGGCTGCCGGCAAGATCCTGCCGTACCTGGACATCCCGTTCCAGCATGCCAGCCCGAAAGTGCTCAAGGCGATGAAGCGCCCGGCCTTCGAAGACAAGACCCTGGCGCGCATCAAGAAGTGGCGCGAACAGTGCCCGGATCTGATCATCCGTTCGACCTTCATCGTCGGCTTCCCAGGCGAGACCGAAGAAGACTTCCAGTACCTGCTGGACTGGCTGAGCGAGGCCCAGCTGGACCGTGTCGGCTGCTTCCAGTACTCGCCGGTCGAAGGCGCGCCGGCCAACCTGCTGGACGCCGACATCGTTGCGGACGACGTGAAGCAGGATCGCTGGGACCGTTTCATGGCGCACCAGCAGGCGATCAGTGCGGCACGCCTGCAGATGCGCATCGGCAAGCGCGTGGAAGTGCTGATCGATGAGGTCGAGGAACAGGGCGCTGTCGGCCGCTGCTTCTTCGATGCGCCGGAAATCGACGGTAACGTGTTCATCGACGATGCCACTCACCTCAAGCCGGGCGACAAGGTCTGGTGCACCATCGTCGACGCCGACGAATACGATTTGTGGGCCGAACTGGCCTGATTCCAGGCGCTCTGACCCACCGTGCAAGCAGGCGGCGACCGACCCGGTTCGCCGTCGCGCCCACTGCCGTTGCCGTTCGCTGGGTAATCTGCGCGGGCTTAACCGCCGCCAGACAGTTACACTAGCGCCCTTTCCCAGCTACGGCCGCAGTCATGTCTGAACCCATTCGTCTCTCCAAACGCCTCATCGAACTGGTCGGGTGTTCCCGCCGCGAGGCTGAACTCTTCATCGAAGGCGGCTGGGTGTCCGTTGACGGCGTGGTGGTCGACGAACCGCAGTTCAAGGTGGACACGCAGAAGGTCGAGCTCGACCCGCAGGCCAAGGCCGAAGCGCCGGAACCGGTCACCCTGTTGCTGCACCAGGCGCCGGGACAGAGCGCCGAAGAGGCGCTGGCCACCCTTGACGCCCAGACCTTGTCCAGCGAACACGCCTTCGGCAAACGCCCGCTCAAGGGCCACTTCCTGCGCCTGAGCTGCGCGGCCGAGCTGCCGGCCAACGCCAGTGGCCTGCAGATTTTCACCCAGGACTGGAAGACCCTGCGTAAGCTGACCGCCGACGCGGCCAAGATCGAACAGGAATACGTCGTGGAAGTGACGGGCGAAATGAGCCCCCACGGGCTCAATCGCCTCAATCACGGCGCGCTGTACAAAGGCAAGGCACTGCCGGCGGTCAAGGCCAGCTGGCAGAACGAGACACGCCTGCGCTTCGCCATGAAGAACCCTGCACCGGGCGTACTGCAGCAACTGTGCGCCAGTGTCGGCCTGACGATCGTCTCGATCCGCCGCATCCGTGTCGGTGGGGTGTCGATGGGCAAGCTGCCGCTGGGCCAGTGGCGCTACCTGACGAGCAAGGAAAAATTCTGAACCCTCTCTTTTTCCGGCGCTGCCTGGGCAGTGTCGTTCAACCAGGACCTACACCATGATTCACAACGATGTACTGCGCAGCGTGCGCTACATGCTCGACATCAGCGATGGCAAGGTGGCTGACATCACTGCCCTGGGCGGACTGGAGATCAGCAAGGCCGACGTCATCGCCTACACCAAAAAGGACGAGGAAGAAGGCTTCGTGCATTGCCCGGACGCGGTCCTGGCGCACTTTCTCGATGGCCTGGTGATCTATCGCCGTGGTCGTGACGAGAACCGCCCGGCCCAGCCGGTCGAGCTGCCAGTGACCAACAACATCGTGTTGAAGAAACTGCGCGTGGCCTTCGAACTCAAGGAAGACGACATGCACGCCGTGCTCAAGTCGGTAGACTTTCCGGTGTCCAAGCCCGAGCTGAGCGCCCTGTTTCGCAAGTTCGGCCATAACAACTACCGTCCCTGTGGCGACCAGCTGCTGCGCAACTTCCTCAAGGGCCTGACCCTGCGAGTCCGTGGTTAAGCCCTATGGCCTATAGCGTCGAACCCATCGGTTTTGTCCGCTCCTGCTTCAAGGAAAAATTCGCCATCCCGCGCCAGCCCCAACTGGCGCCGGCCGCGTGCGGTGTGCTTGAGCTGCTGCCACCGTTCGATCAGGGCGAGGCTGTGCAGGGCCTGGAACAGGTCAGCCATGTGTGGCTACTGTTCATGTTCCATGAGGCCCTGGAAGACAAGCCACGCTTGAAGGTTCGCCCACCACGGCTGGGGGGCAACCAGTCGATCGGCGTCTTCGCCACCCGAGCTACCCATCGACCCAATGGCATCGGCCAGTCAGTGGTGCGCCTGGACAAGGTCGAGGGTGCGCGTCTGCACCTCTCCGGCATCGATCTGCTGGACGGCACGCCCGTGCTGGACATCAAGCCCTACGTGCCCTATGCCGATAACGTGCCTGGCGCCGTCAATGCGATCGCCAGCGCCGCGCCAGCGCTCATTGCCGTGCAGTGGCAGGAGGCCGGTCTGGCGCAGGCCCGAACGCACGCCGCTCGCCTGGGACAGCCCTTGGTCGAACTGATCGAACAGTGCCTGGCCCAGGACCCGCGTCCGGCTTACCAGAAACCCGCGCCGGAGCGCGAGTACGGTGCGCGGTTCTGGGATGTGGACGTGCGTTGGCATTATCCGCAACCCGACCTGATTCGCGTGCTGGAAGTGGTGTTGCCCTAGACTTTTTCACAGGCCACAAAAAAACCGCCCGAGGGCGGTTTTTTCAGGATGCTGCTCAGCCGCTTACTTCTCGACGAAGGCGCGCTCGATCAGGTAGTCACCCGGCTCACGCATGCGCGGCGAAACGGTCAGGCCGAAGCTGTTGAGCACTTCGCTGGTCTCGTCGAGCATGCTCGGGCTGCCGCACAGCATGGCACGGTCGTCCTGCGGGTTGATCGGCGGCAGGCCGATGTCGCTGAACAGCTTGCCGCTGCGCATCAGGTCGGTCAGGCGGCCTTCGTTCTCGAACGGCTCACGCGTCACGGTGGGGTAGTAGATCAGCTTGTCGCGCAGGGCTTCACCGAAGAACTCGTTCTGCGGCAGGTGCTCGGTAATGAACTCGCGGTAGGCGACCTCGTTCACGTAACGCACGCCGTGGCAGAGAATGACTTTCTCGAAGCGCTCGTAGGTTTCCGGGTCCTGGATGACGCTCATGAATGGCGCCAGGCCAGTGCCGGTGCTCAGCAGGTAGAGGTGCTTGCCCGGCTTCAGGTCGTCGAGGACCAGGGTGCCGGTGGGCTTCTTGCTGATGATGATCTCGTCGCCTTCCTTGAGGTGCTGCAGCTGCGAGGTCAGCGGGCCGTCAGGCACCTTGATGCTGAAGAACTCCAGATGCTCTTCCCAGTTCGGGCTGGCGATCGAGTAGGCGCGCATAAGCGGGCGGCCGTTGGGCTGCTGCAGGCCGATCATCACGAACTGCCCGTTCTCGAAGCGCAGGCCCGGATCGCGGGTGCACTTGAAGCTAAACAGGGTGTCATTCCAGTGATGAACACTGAGTACACGTTCGTGGTTCATGTTGCTCATGTACGGGGCTCCTAGAAAAAGCGTACGCCTGACAGGGGCGCGAGTGCGCAGTAGTTTACGGGGATCGACAATATCTGTTAAATGGATTATTGAGATATGGGTAATCGGTTATATAGATATGCGATTCACACTCCGCCAATTGCAAGTCTTCGTCACCGTGGCCCAGCAGGAAAGCGTGTCGCGCGCTGCCAACCTGCTGTCGCTGTCGCAATCGGCGACCAGCACCTCCATCACCGAGCTTGAGCGGCAATCGAGCTGTCAGCTGTTCGACCGCGCCGGCAAGCGCCTGAGTCTCAACGCCCTGGGCCATCAATTGCTGCCCCAGGCCGTGGCCCTGCTCGACCAGGCCAAGGAAATCGAAGACCTGCTCAACGGCAAGTCCGGATTCGGCTCGCTGGCAGTGGGCGCGACCTTGACCATCGGCAACTACCTGGCCACTTTGCTGATCGGCCGCTTCATGCAGGTGCACCCGGAAAGTCAGGTGAAGCTGCACGTACAGAACACCGCCAACATCGTCCAGCAAGTCGCCCATTACGAAATCGATCTGGGCTTGATCGAAGGCGACTGCAGTCATCCCGACATCGAGGTGCAGCCCTGGGTCGAAGACGAACTGGTGGTGTTCTGCGCACCGCGTCACCCATTGGCTCGCGTATCCAGCGCCAGCCTAGCGCTGCTGACCCAGGAGGCGTGGATTCTGCGCGAACAAGGCTCGGGCACGCGCCTGACCTTCGACCAAGCCATGCGCCACCATCGCCTGGCACTCAACATCCGCCTCGAACTGGAACACACCGAAGCGATCAAGCGCGCCGTGGAGTCCGGGCTGGGCATCGGCTGCATCTCGCGGCTGGCCTTGCGCGACGCCTTTCGGCGCGGCAGCCTGGTGCCGGTGCACACGCCCGAACTGGATCTGGCGCGACAGTTCTACTTCATCTGGCACAAACGCAAATACCAGACGTCGGCGATGCGCGAGTTTCTCGAACTGTGCCGCGCCTTCACCGCCGGCGCCCAGCGCAGCGACGAAATCGTGCTGCCCGACATCGCCTGACCTCAGCCGCCGGTCACAGCAGAATCACCGCCCACACCAGCACGATCATGGTCAGCGCGACGAACTGGGCGGCGCTGCCCATGTCCTTGGCATTCTTCGACAACGGGTGACGCTCCAGCGAGATGCGGTCAATGGCCGCCTCGATCGCCGAATTGAGCAGCTCCACGATCAACGCCAGCAAGCACACGGTAATGAGCACCGCCCGCTCCACACGGCTGACCTGCAGCAAAAAGCTTACGGGCACCAGCACGACGTTGAGCAGCACCAGTTGGCGGAACGCGGCTTCGCCGGTGAACGCGGCGCGCAGGCCGTCAAAGGAGTAGCCGGTGGCGTTGAGAATACGTTTGAGGCCGGTCTGGCCCTTGAAAGGTGACATGCGCGACGATCCGGAAAGGGAAAACGGCCGACACTGAAACGTTCGGCATTGAAAGAGGTGACGGTACAGCTCAGTTCGCGGAGGTGGACTCCAGCTGTTGCAACAGCAAGGCGGCCTGGGTGCGAGTGCGCACGCCCAGCTTGCGGAAGATCGCCGTCACGTGGGCCTTGATGGTGGCTTCCGACACGCCGAGTTCGTAGGCGATCTGCTTGTTCAGCAGCCCTTCGCAGACCATGGTGAGTACCCTGAACTGCTGAGGCGTCAAGCTGGCCAGTCCTTCGCTGGCAGCCTTGGCTTCAGCCGAGACGCTAACCGCCTCGAACGCCTGCGGCGGCCACCACACCTCCCCATCCAGCACATCACGCACGGCGGCCTGGATGGTTTCCAGCGGACTCGACTTGGGGATGAAGCCACTGGCACCAAATTCACGCGAGCGCACCATGACCCAGGCGTCCTCCTGGGCCGAGACCATCACCACGGGGATCTGCGGGTACTGTCCACGCAGCAAGACCAGTCCCGAGAAGCCATAGGCGCCTGGCATGTTGAGATCCAACAGCACCAGGTCCCAGTCGGCCTTTTCATCGAGACGCCCCTCGAGCTCGGCAATGCTCGCCACCTCGACCAGACGCACGTCCGCGCCCAGTCCCATGGTCAAGGCCTGGTGCAGCGCACTGCGGAACAGAGGATGGTCGTCGGCGATCAGGATTTCGTAAGTGGCCATCGATCACAGGATTCCAGGAAATGAAGCCGCTCGGACAGTACCGCCCGATTCGGCGCCAAGAATGCCGACCCCGCTCATGGTGGTCAAGCGACTCCACGGCCAGAGTCGACTCGGATTCGACACAGTGCCCGGAATTATAGGTAGTCGGCCAGGAACCGATGCCCCGCATCCGTCTCGTCGACGGGCTCCTGAAATTTCGCCGCCAGGTAGTGTGCACTGAACACATCCAGATAGGCATCCAGCACTCGCGCTGCCGCCTCGTCCCCGGCCAACTCCAGACACAGCGCGGCCACCTCGGCCGTGCAGAAGTGATCATCACGCTTGGAACGGCGCAAGGTGTAGCGCGACAGTTGCTCAGGCGCCAGGCTCAGCACCGGCAGCGAAGCCAGATAGGGGCTCTTGCGGAACATCTTTCGCGCTTCGGTCCAGGTCGCGTCCAGCAGGATGAACAGCGGACGCCGGCCGGGCTGGGGAGTCACGCTGTTCGTCACCCGCTGCGGCTCGACGAATTCTCCGGGAAAGACCAGGTAGGGTTGCCACTGTAGGTCGGCCAGCAGCGCCAGCAACTGTGGGTCGACACCCACCCGTGACCACATGAAGGCATGGGTATCGGCGATCACGTCCGCGATCAGCCAACCGGTATTGCTGGGCTTCATGGGTTCGACGTCATGCATCAGCAGACACATGGCCGATTGCGCATCGACACTGGGGCGCCAGGCGCACAGACAGTACTGGGGAATGACCCGGCAACGCGGGCAGCGCGGCGCACGCGAACCCCTTGCGGTAAATGGCTGGGTACTGCGCGCCAGACGCTCGCTGCGCAGACGGAAAACGGCATGGCTCATTGCAGATCACGCTGGGAACTGGGGCGTGGATTCTAGCAGAGCTGACCGTGGGAGCGATGCCGATGGTGAGCCGACGTGCCGCACCGTATAATCCGCCTACCCTCAGAGGTGGGTGAACGCCTGTACCATCGACAGGTCATACGCCCACTTGTCTTGCCCGGCTTTTTGCCCAGGAGTGTTTCATGCTGCGCTTTATCGCCCCATCCTTCGCCTTGCTGCTTGCCCTGCCGCTGGCCGCCCACGCTGCCTCGTTGAAGGAGATGGAGCTGTCGAAAAACCTGCAGAAAGTCGCTCAGCAAAGCAGTGTGGGTACGCCGCGCGCAATCAACGAGGACATCCTCGATCAAGGTTTTACCGTCGAAGGCAACCAGTTGATCAACCATCTGAGCGTTCGCGAAAGCCAGGCCGAAGAGATGCGCCGTGATCCCAAAACCGTGTACCTGCAGCTGGGTGCCAGCGTGTGTCGCAACAAGGGATTCCGCAACCTGATGGCACAGGGCGCCGTGATGCGCTACGACTTCACCGAATACAAGACCAATCGCACCATCGGCACTCAGTCCTACACCGCCAAGGATTGCGGCAAGTAATACTCTGAGAAAAGTAACGGTGCTCCTCGACGAGCACCGCTGACTCAACGGCGAAAAGGATCAGTCCAGATCCTTGCCGTTGAGTAGACGGGAAATCAGCTCCATCGGGTAGCCCCGATACGCCAGAAAGCGGGTCTGCTGGGCTCGCTCCTTGGCTTCAATGGGAAGCCTGGCGGCGAACTTGCGCTCCCAGACATCACGCAGCTGTACGCCCCAATCGAATCCGCTTTGACGAAGTGCCTCTTCGACATCAGCCCGCTGCAGACCGCGCTGGGTCAGGTCTTCGCGTATCCGCGCAGGCCCGTAGCCCGAGTTGGCTCGGTAGCGAATGAAGCTTTCCAGATAACGCGCTTCGGACAACAAGCCTTCGTCGGTGAGACGATCAAGCTCGGTGTCGATCATGTCGGGGGAGGCGCCGCGCTGACGCAATTTGCGCGTCAGCTCGACTCGACCGTGCTCGCGACGTGCGAGCAGGTCCATGGCAGACCGTCGCACGGCGACGGGTGTATCCAGTACGACAGGTGGCATGGGCTAATCAGAAATCAGCTTCTGCTTCAGCCGTGTCTGCAGCGGGTGCAGTCGCCGCCGATGCCTTGTCTGCTGCCGCCTTGTCGGTACCACCGGTCAGCAGTTTGTCGCGGATCTGTTTCTCGAGAGTGGCCTTGATTTCCGGGTTGTCTTGCAGGAACTTGGCCGAGTTGGCCTTGCCCTGACCGATCTTGCTGCCCTGGTAGCTGTACCAGGCGCCCGACTTCTCCAGCAGACCATTGGCCACACCCAGGTCGACGATTTCGCCGTTCAGGTAGATGCCCTTGCCGTACAGGATCTGGAACTCGGCCTGACGGAATGGCGGTGCCACCTTGTTCTTGACGACCTTGACGCGGGTTTCGCTGCCCACCACTTCGTCGCCTTCCTTGACTGCGCCGGTGCGGCGGATGTCCAGGCGAACCGAGGCGTAGAACTTCAGCGCGTTACCACCGGTGGTGGTTTCCGGGCTGCCGAACATCACGCCGATCTTCATGCGAATCTGGTTGATGAAAATGACCAGGCAGTTGGCGTTCTTGATGTTACCGGTGATCTTGCGCAGCGCCTGGGACATCAGGCGTGCCTGCAGACCCACGTGCATGTCGCCCATCTCGCCTTCGATCTCGGCCTTGGGCACCAGTGCGGCCACGGAGTCGACAATGATCACGTCGACCGCGTTGGAGCGTACCAGCATGTCGGTGATTTCCAGCGCCTGCTCGCCGGTGTCCGGCTGGGAGACCAGCAGGTCATCGACGTTGACGCCCAGCTTGCCAGCGTATTCGGGATCCAGCGCGTGCTCGGCGTCGACGAAGGCGCAGGTTGCACCGGCCTTCTGAGCCTGGGCGATGACCGAAAGCGTCAGCGTGGTCTTACCCGACGATTCCGGGCCGTATATCTCGACGATCCGGCCTTTTGGCAGACCGCCGATACCCAGCGCGATATCCAGACCGAGCGAACCGGTAGAGATGGCCGGGATCGCTTGGCGATCGTGGTCACCCATGCGCATGACGGCGCCCTTACCGAATTGACGTTCGATCTGACCCAGGGCCGCAGCCAAGGCACGCTTCTTGTTGTCGTCCATTGAAGTCCTCACGTAATCAATAAGGCCTGACGGCCAGAACACCTGTATAAGTAGCCAGTATTATTCCACATACCACGCCCCTCGCCTACCCCGGAAACGGTTTTTCTCCAGCGGCAAGGTGTAACAAACCCTGAAGGGCAGCGACCACGGTTTGCCGGCGCACGGCGTCGCGGTCGCCGGCAAATTGCTCGCGCCGGCTGAACACCCGCGTGCCGTCGGCCCAGGCCAACCACACCGTGCCCACCGGCTTGTCCGCGGAGCCACCACCAGGGCCGGCGACGCCACTGACTGCCACGGCAAAGCGTGCTCTGCTGTGCTGCTGAGCACCGCGCACCATGGCTTCGACTACCTCGCGGCTGACGGCACCGACCTGTTCGAACAGCTTGGCCGGAACCTGCAACTGGGCGGTTTTCTGCGCATTGGAATAGGTGATGTAACCCGCTTCGAACCATGCCGAGCTGCCGGCGATTCGTGTGATGGCTTCGGCAATGCCACCGCCTGTGCAGGACTCCGCCGTAGTGACCTGGGCGCCGAGGCCAAGCAGGCGCTCGCCGAGGTCTGCAGAGAGTGAGGTCGAGGCGTCCATAGCAGCTCCTTGATGAGGCGGCCGACGAGGCTACGCCCTCGCGCCATGCAGGTCAAAAGTCGCCGTGGCCTGCCTGAATACGACCGAGCCGACGGGCATTCGTGCGACTGCGTCTGTGCTGCCAACGTCCTACATCGCAAAAAAAATCCCTGTACTATTGGCGACCTGCCTTACGTCCCCCAAGACACCCGCGAGCTAAGTCCTTGAATGTCCGATTTTTCTAACCACACCCCGATGATGCAACAGTACTGGAAGCTGAAAAACCAGCATCCTGAACAGCTGATGTTCTACCGCATGGGCGATTTCTACGAAATCTTCTACGAAGACGCTAAGAAAGCGGCCAAACTGCTCGACATCACCCTGACTGCCCGTGGGCAGTCGGCGGGTCAGTCGATCCCCATGTGTGGTATTCCCTACCATGCGGCCGAGGGTTACCTGGCCAAGCTGGTCAAGCTGGGCGAATCGGTGGTGATCTGCGAGCAGATCGGCGACCCAGCGACGAGCAAGGGGCCGGTCGAGCGGCAAGTGGTTCGCATCATCACCCCGGGTACGGTCAGCGACGAAGCGCTGCTCGACGAGCGTCGCGACAACCTCATCGCGGCCGTACTGGGCGACGAACGTCTGTTCGGTCTGGCGGTATTGGACATCACCAGCGGCAGCTTCATGGTCATGGAGCTGGCGGGCTGGGAAAACCTGCTGGCGGAGCTTGAGCGGATCAATCCGGTCGAGTTGCTGATTCCCGATGACTGGCCCCAGGGGCTGCCTGCCGAGAAGCGCAAGGGCGCTCGCCGCCGCGCCCCATGGGACTTCGAGCGCGACACCGCGCACAAGAGTCTGTGTCAACAGTTCGCCACCCAGGACCTCAAGGGCTTCGGTTGCGAGAAGTTGACCCTGGCCATCGGCGCCGCCGGTTGCCTGCTCGGCTATGCCAAGGAAACCCAGCGCACTGCCCTGCCCCATCTGCGCAGCCTGCGTCACGAACGCCTGGATGACACGGTGGTGCTGGACGGTGCCAGCCGTCGCAACCTGGAGTTGGACACCAACCTGGCCGGCGGGCGCGACAATACCCTGCAATCGGTCATCGACCGCTGCCAGACCGCGATGGGCAGCCGTCTGCTGACGCGCTGGCTCAATCGCCCACTGCGTGACCTCAAGGTGCTGCAGGCACGCCAGGGCTCGATCAGCTGCCTGCTGGAAGGCTACCGCTTCGAAAGTCTGCAGCCCCAGCTCAAGGAAATCGGCGACATCGAGCGAATCCTCGCGCGGATCGGGTTGCGCAATGCCCGGCCGCGGGACCTGGCGCGCCTGCGTGACGCCCTGGCCGCCCTGCCCGAACTGCAGGTGGCGATGGCCGAACTCGAAGCGCCGCATCTGGCGCAGCTGGCGGCCATCGCCGGGACCTATCCGGAGCTGGCCGATCTGTTGGCCAAGGCCATCGTCGACAACCCACCTGCGGTGATCCGCGACGGCGGTGTGCTGAAAACCGGTTATGACAGCGAGCTGGACGAACTGCTGTCGCTCAGCGAGAACGCCGGGCAGTTCCTGATCGATCTCGAAGCGCGCGAAAAGGCGCGTACCGGCCTGTCCCACTTGAAGGTGGGCTACAACCGTGTGCACGGGTACTTCATCGAACTGCCCAGCAAGCAAGCCGAGCAGGCACCGGCGGACTACATCCGGCGGCAGACGCTAAAGGGCGCCGAGCGCTTCATCACTCCAGAGCTCAAGGCCTTCGAAGACAAGGCGCTGTCGGCCAAGAGTCGCGCCCTGGCGCGCGAGAAGTCGTTGTACGAAGCACTGCTGGAAAACCTCATCGGCCATTTGCCACCCTTGCAGGACACTGCAGCAGCGCTGGCCGAACTCGATGTGCTGAGCAACCTGGCCGAGCGGGCCCTGAACCTGGACCTCAATCGTCCGCGCTTCGTGGAAGAGCCGTGCCTGCGCATCGGTCAGGGCCGCCATCCGGTTGTCGAGCAGGTGCTGACCACGCCGTTCGTGGCCAACGACCTGAGCCTGGACGACAGCACTCGCATGCTGGTGATCACCGGTCCGAACATGGGCGGTAAGTCCACCTACATGCGGCAGACCGCCTTGATCGTGTTGCTGGCGCACATCGGCAGCTTCGTGCCGGCGGCCAGTTGCGAGTTGTCGCTGGTCGACCGTATCTTCACCCGAATCGGTTCGAGTGACGATCTGGCCGGCGGTCGGTCGACCTTCATGGTGGAGATGAGCGAGACCGCCAACATCCTGCACAACGCCACCGAGCGCAGCCTGGTGCTGATGGACGAAGTCGGTCGCGGCACAAGCACCTTCGACGGCCTGTCGCTGGCCTGGGCTGCCGCCGAATGCCTGGCCGGACTGCGCGCCTACACGCTGTTCGCCACTCATTACTTCGAGCTGACGGTGCTGCCGGAGAGCCAGCCACTGGTGGCGAACGTGCACCTGAGCGCTACCGAACACAACGAACGCATCGTTTTTCTGCACCATGTGCTCGCCGGTCCCGCCAGCCAGAGTTATGGTCTGGCGGTAGCGCAGTTGGCCGGCGTGCCAGGCGCGGTGATCCAGCGGGCCAAGGAGCACCTGAGCCGCCTGGAAACCACCAGCCTGCCCCACGAGGCCTCGACGCCCGCACCTGGCAAGACGGCAGCGCCGCATCAGGCCGACCTGTTCGCGAGCCTGCCACACCCGGTACTGGAGCAGCTTGCCAAGACCGATATCGATGGACTGACCCCGCGCCAAGCGCTGGAATTGCTCTATGCACTGAAGAACCGGGTCTAACGCTTATTCCTACAAGCTGCTAGAATCCCGCGCGGTTTGGGAATGCCAACGGCTATTAGCCTGGTCTGCGGCTGCCTGTCCCAAACCAAGCGGCCCTGTGAAGGGCTTCGCTGCCGCCGCCTGAGGAGAGAAATAGAAATGACCTTCGTCGTCACCGACAACTGCATCAAGTGCAAGTACACCGACTGCGTGGAAGTCTGTCCGGTGGACTGCTTCTACGAAGGCCCGAATTTTCTGGTGATTCACCCGGATGAGTGCATCGACTGCGCACTGTGCGAACCAGAATGCCCGGCCCAAGCCATCTTCTCGGAAGATGAGGTGCCCGAAGACATGCAGGAGTTCATCCAGCTGAACGTGGAGTTGGCCGAAGTCTGGCCCAACATTACCGAGAAGAAGGATGCACTGCCTGAAGCCGAAGAGTTCGACGGCGTCAAAGGCAAGATCAAGGATCTGGAGCGCTAAGTCGCCCCTGCTGCCCCGCGCCAGCCCCGTTCGGCCGCGATCACCGAGGTGACGCCCGTTCGAGCGGCTGGTGGTTTGCTTCCCACCCAAAAAAAAGACAAAAAAAGGGGCGGTAATGAGCCGCCCACCTTTCCCTGTCCCTTTTATCCCTGTCATCGTCCTGATGAATCGCGTCACTGCGATATCCCTTTTGGGCACTCGATCCTGAGTACCTGTGTCGTCCCTGAACACGCCTTGATATTAACGTATCCAAGAGTTAAGACAACTGCGGTTAATTCTCGCGGGAAGCTGACTTTGTTGTCAGATTATTGAATAAGTTGCGGTGGAACAGACAGTTGCAACCTGCGGGATTTCAGATTACGGAACTTTGACTCGCTTTATAGCCAAAGGCTTACATAACGTCGCCGGAAATACTGACAATCACCTGCAACATTACAGCGGCCAATAAAAAACGCCCCTGCGAAAGGGGCGTATTCATTGGCTATTTCGGCGAGCCTATTGAAACAGCGACTCGCTGGACAGCCCGTTCTTCTCGAGTATCTCGCGCAATCGCTTGAGGCCTTCCACCTGGATCTGGCGTACGCGTTCGCGGGTCAGGCCGATCTCCAGACCGACATCCTCCAACGTACTGCTCTCGTGCCCTCGCAGGCCGAAACGGCGCACCACCACTTCGCGCTGCTTGTCGGTCAGCTCGGACAGCCACTGGTCGATGCTCTGGGACAGATCGTCATCCTGCAGCAGCTCGCACGGGTCAGTGGGCCGGTCGTCGGTAAGGGTGTCGAGCAGGGTCTTGTCCGAATCCGGCCCCAGCGATACGTCCACCGAAGACACACGTTCGTTGAGCCCAAGCATGCGCTTGACCTCGCCCACGGGCTTTTCCAGCAGATTGGCGATTTCTTCGGGGGACGGTTCGTGGTCGAGCTTCTGCGTGAGCTCGCGCGCGGCGCGCAGGTACACGTTGAGTTCCTTGACCACGTGAATCGGCAGGCGGATGGTGCGGGTCTGATTCATGATCGCCCGTTCGATGGTCTGCCGGATCCACCAAGTGGCATAGGTCGAGAAGCGGAAGCCGCGCTCGGGGTCGAATTTCTCGACCGCACGAATCAGCCCCAGGTTGCCCTCCTCGATGAGGTCGAGCAACGACAGGCCGCGATTGACGTAGCGACGGGCTATCTTCACGACCAGGCGCAGGTTGCTTTCGATCATGCGCTTGCGACCGGCTGGGCAGCCGCTCTGGGAAAGTCGTGCGAAGTGAACCTCTTCTTCGGGTGAAAGCAGAGGCGAAAAACCGATTTCATTCAAATACAACTGGGTCGCGTCGAGCGCCCGTGTGTAATCGATGTACTTGTGCTGTTTGAGCGATGTGGAACTGCGGGCCTTGGTGCGAACCGCGGGTGCAGCAGGTTCTTCGTCCGACATCACATCCAATACGATGCCGGGTTCCATAAGGAGCACCTCATCGTCGATGTCAAACCCCGGCGCTTCTTTGCTGAGAGCCATTGTTATAGTCCTTTGCTGAGTTCGACCTCAAGCTCCAGCGGCGCCAATCTCCATGGCAGCGCTTGAGCCCGTCCCCACTACGTGAAGGAACAGGCTGGCAGTGCAAATCAACGACGTGGCAGGAACTGCAGCGGATCTACGGGCTTGCCCTGGCGGCGAATCTCAAAATGCAGCTTCACCCGGTCCGTCCCCGTTGAACCCATTTCGGCAATTGTCTGACCGACCTTGACCTGCTGACCCTCCCGAACCAACAACCTGCGGTTGTGACCGTAGGCACTGACGTAGGTATCGCTGTGTTTGATGATGACCAACTCGCCGTAGCCCCTCAATCCACTCCCGGCGTAAACCACAGCACCATCAGACGCAGCAAAAACAGGCTGTCCCAAATCACCGGCGATATCAATTCCTTTATTCAAACTACCGTTTGAAGCGAATTTGCCGATCAGAACACCATTGGCAGGCCAGGCCCAACCACCCTGTGTGCGCTCCCCAGCGGGTACCGGCGTGGGCGAAGGCACGGGGATGGCAGCGCTGCTGGTGGTCGTGGTCGGCGCCGTGGTCAACGGTCGGCGAGTGACGGTGGTACGGCTCGAGGACGACGCCGAGGCGCCACTCTGGGTGGTAACCACGGTGGTCGCTGGCGTGCCCGAGCTACCGTCGAAGCGAATCACCTGACCGGGGCGAATGGTATAGGGCACGGGAATATTGTTGCGCGCGGCCAGAGCCTTGTAATCCCAACCATAGCGGAAGGCGATGGAAAACAATGTGTCGCCGCGCTTGACCGCGTATTGGCCGGTGGTCACGGGCTGGCGCTGTGCCGCCTTGGCTGCATTGTTGCGATCGACCACGCTGACCTGGCTGGAGGTGCTGGAACAGCCGGACAGAAAGGCTGCGACCGCAACCCCGAGCATCAGGAGCTTGAAGCTCGAACTACCTGCACGCTGCCCAATGATTGTGAGGCTCACCCGCCGCTCCTTTGTTGTGGTGACAAAAAAATATCCAACTTCACTGCTCGCCTTCGACGCGCCTGGATGCAGGCTCTGGCCGTACCTGCGCCACGACCCGCTGTCAGACAGGCGGCGGGCAGCAGAATTCACTCCGCACGGTCACACCGATCACGCCAGCGGACCGTTGAGCAACGGCACGAAACGTACCGCCTCCAGGACATGCCGGGAGAAGCCGTGCTCTTCGCGTACGATCAGCATCAATTGCTGGACATCGCCGGAGCCTACCGGAATCACCAGCCGACCACCGGGCGCGAGTTGATCGAGCAAGGCTTGCGGAACATCGGTCGCCACGGCGGTCACGATGATGCCGTTGTACGGCGCCAGCGCCGGCCAGCCTTCCCAGCCATCGCCCCAGCGGAACACCACATTGCGTTGATCGAGGGCCTGCAGGCGCTCCTTGGCGCGATCCTGCAGGACCTTGATCCGCTCCACGGAGAATACCCGCTCGACCAGTTGGGCCAATACGGCTGTCTGATAGCCCGAACCAGTGCCGATCTCCATGACCTTGTCCAAGGGACCCGCCGCGAGCAACAGCTCGCTCATGCGCGCGACCATATAGGGCTGGGAAATGGTCTGGTTGTGGCCGATGGGCAGCGCCGTGTCCTCATAGGCGCGGTGGGCAAGGGCTTCGTCGACGAACAGGTGGCGAGGCGTGCGGCGCAGCACTTCGAGCACCTGGGTATTGGCCAGGCCTTCGTCGCACAACCGCTGGATCAGGCGCTCGCGGGTGCGTTGCGAGGTCATGCCGATGCCGTGGTGCTGATTGTCTCTATTGCGCATCAACCGAGCCCCTCGAGCCAGCCTTGAACCTGTTCGAAGGCCTGGTTGAAGGTACGGTCCAGCTGCAGCGGGGTGACCGACACGTAGCCCTGCATGACTGCGTGGAAATCGGTACCGGGACCGCCGTCCTCGGCATCACCGGCCACCGCAATCCAGTAGCCAGGCTTGCCGCGCGGGTCGACCATGCGGATCGGTGCGGCGGCTCGGGCCCGATGGCCTAGCCGGGTCAGGACCATGCCACGAATACGCTCGATCGGCAGGTTGGGAATGTTCACGTTGAGCACGGTGCGCGGCGGCAGGTTCAAGTGGTCACGGGCCTCGATGAGCTTGCGCGCATAGTACGCCGCGGTCGGCAGGTGCTCGGGCTGACGCGACAGCAACGAGAAGGCAAACGAGGTGTGCCCCAGGAAGCGCCCTTCGAGGGCGGCGGCCACGGTGCCCGAATACAGCACATCGTCGCCCAGGTTGGCGCCCAGATTGATGCCTGAAACCACCAGATCCGGCTCGAAGGGCAACAGGCCGTTGAGACCCAGGTGCACGCAGTCGGTGGGCGTGCCGTTGACGCTGATGAAGCCGTTGGGCAGGGTCTGCGGGTGCAGCGGCCGATCCAGCGTGAGCGAACTGCTGGCGCCGCTGCGGTCCTGGTCGGGGGCGATCACCGTGCACTGGGCGTAGCCCTGCAACACGTCGTGAAGCGCGGCAAGGCCGGGGGCGGTAACCCCATCATCGTTGGAAATCAGAATACGCATGGACTTTCCGTCTGCCCTGTCGGCACCAGATCGACGAGTTCGCGCACCACGACAGTGGCGAAGCAACCGGCCGGCAGGACGAAGTGCAACTGCAGGATGTCAGGCTCGGGATAATGCCACGTCAGCTCGCCAATGGGCAGCCGCAGAATGCGTCGCTCCTGTTCCAGACCGGCCCGGGCGAGCCAGGCGCAGAGGGCTGGATGCTGACCGGCCACGGTGTTTTCCAGGTCGGCGCACTGGCCGCTGGCGGCCGAAGCGCCCTCGCCCCACAGCGCTGCGGTGGGGTGCAGGTCGAGGATGTCCAGTCGCGGGTCGCTGCATTCGGCTTCACCGGCCACAAAGAAACTGCGGCTGTCGGTGAAGGCCAGCAGATCACCAACCTGGGCACGGTTCCAGGTACCGTCGGCGACGCGCGCGGCGAGTATCTGGTTGAACAGAAAACTGCGCGCCGTGGAGAGCAGGCGCGAACGCACGTTGCGTTGCTCGGGCAGCGCCTGGCGTTCGGCATACTGCCGAGCGTCGTGCAGGTTGCCGCCCTGGAAACCGAAGCGCTGGGTGCCGAAATAATTCGGTACGCCGGCCTGCCGGATTTCTTCAAGGCGCGCATCGAGTGCTGTGCGATCGGCCTTGAGCGCGGTCAAGCGAACGGTGAAGCCGTTGGCCGAGTGGGCGCCGCGCTGCAATTTGCGCGAGTGCCGGGCGTGCTTGAGGATGACCAAGGTGTCGTTCTGCGCAGCACTCAGGTCCGGATCGGCCTTGCCAGGCAGATGCAGGCTGAACCACTGCCGAGTCAGCGCCTGGCGGTCCTTCAGGCCTGCGTAGCTGACGGTGCGCAGCGGTACGCCAGCGGCCTTGGCCAGGCGGCGGGCCGCTTCTTCGGTATTGAGGTTGCGTTTTTCGACCCATAGCCAGAGGTGCTCGCCCTGACCGGACAAGGGGATGTCCAGCACTTCATCGACCTGGAAGTCTTCGGCGCTGGCCTTGAGTACGGCGCTGCCCAGGCTGTCGCCTGAAGCTCGCGGGCCGAGCAGTTCGAGTTCGGTCATGCGCGCAGCAACAAGGCGACCGCATGCACGGCGATACCTTCCTCGCGCCCGGCGAAGCCCAGCTTCTCGGTAGTGGTCGCCTTGACGTTGACCTGGTCCAGCTCCACGCCCAGATCGGCGGCGATCCGTTCCCGCATGGTTTCGATGTGCGGCGCCATCTTGGGTGCCTGAGCCACGATGGTTGCGTCGACGTTCCCGACTTTCCAGCCTTTCTGTGCCACTACCGACACCACATGACGCAGCAGCACACGGCTGTCCGCGCCCTTGAACTGCGGATCGGTGTCCGGAAAGTGCTTGCCGATGTCGCCCAGCGCAGCGGCGCCGAGCAAAGCATCGCTCAAGGCGTGCAGCACGACATCGCCGTCGGAATGAGCCAGCAGGCCGAACTTGTGAGGGATTCGCACGCCGCCCAGGGTAATGAAGTCACCCTCGGCGAATCGATGCACGTCGTAGCCGTGGCCAATACGCATAGAAAAAAACGCCCTGATTGAGTCAGGGCGTGATTCTACCTGCTTTGGCACAGGTTGGGCGGATCAAAACATCTGTCGAAGATGGTGATGGCCCTTTCGCGGGCAGAGGGCTCGCCGCCCGCCCCGCTCCCACAAAGGTCGCGCCGTCCTAAGGACCACTGCATCTCTTGTGGGAGCGGGCTCTGCCCGCGAAAGGGCCCGTCCAGTCACCCCAAGGCCTTGGCATGATGGTGCAAATGGTCATCGATGAAGCTGGCGATGAAGTAATAGCTGTGGTCATAGCCCGGCTGCATGCGCAGCGTCAGTGCATAGCCTGCAGCCTTTGCCGCCTGGCTCAAGGCCTGCGGCTTGAGCTGGTTCTCGAGGAAGTCGTCGCGATCGCCCTGATCCACCAGCAGCGGCAGATGTTCCGCCGCGTCGGCGATCAGCACGCTGGCGTCCCATTCGCGCCAGCGCGAGCGCTCTTCGCCCAGATAATGGGAAAACGCTTTCTGCCCCCACGGACAATCCATCGGATTGCTGATCGGCGAGAACGCCGAGATCGACCGGTAGCGCCCTGGGTTGCGCAGCGCGCAGACCAGCGCACCGTGGCCGCCCATCGAGTGGCCACTGATGGAGCGTTTGTCCGAGGCCGGAAAGTGCGCTTCCACAAGGTCAGGCAACTCATGCACCACATAGTCGTGCATGCGGTAATGCTGCGCCCACGGCTGCTCGGTGGCGTTCAGATAGAACCCGGCACCCAGACCAAAATCCCAGGCTTTCTCCGGATCATCCGGTACGTCGGCACCGCGAGGGCTAGTGTCGGGCGCCACGATGATCAGGCCCAGTTCCGCGGCCAGCTTGAGACCACCGGCCTTCTGCATGAAGTTCTCGTCGGTGCAGGTCAGCCCCGACAGCCAGTACAGCACGGGCAACTTGCCGCCCTCCTCGGCCTGCGGCGGCAGGTACACGGCGAAGGTCATGTCGCAATTCAACGTTTTGGAACGATGCTTGTAACGCTTGTGCCAGCCGCCGAAGCTCTTCTGGCACGACAGGTTTTCCAGGCTCATGGCAGACCTCAGAAATGAATGACCGAGCGGATGCTCTTGCCTTCGTGCATCAGGTCGAACGCTTTGTTGATGTCTTCCAGACCCATGGTGTGGGTGATGAAGGTGTCCAACGGGATTTCGCCGGTCTCGGCCATTTCGACATAGCTGGGCAACTCGGTCCGGCCGCGCACGCCGCCGAACGCCGAACCGCGCCAGACCCGGCCGGTTACCAACTGGAATGGCCGCGTGGCGATTTCCTGGCCGGCGCCGGCCACACCGATGATCACCGATTCGCCCCAGCCCTTGTGGCAGCATTCCAGGGCTGCACGCATCAGTTGCACGTTGCCGATGCACTCGAAGGAAAAGTCCACGCCGCCGTCGGTGAGGTCGACGATGACTTCCTGGATCGGACGGTCATATTCCTTGGGATTGATGCAGTCGGTGGCACCCAACTGACGGGCGATCTCGAATTTGCTCGGGTTGATGTCGATGGCGATGATCCGACCGGCCTTGGCCTTGACCGCACCGATGATGGCCGAAAGGCCGATGCCACCCAGACCAAACACGGCCACGGTGTCGCCTGGCTTGACCTTGGCCGTGTTGAGCACCGCGCCGATACCGGTAGTGACGCCGCAGCCCAGCAGGCAGACCTTTTCCAGCGGCGCCTGCTTGTCGATCTTGGCCACCGAGATCTCCGGCAGCACGGTGTACTCGGAGAACGTCGAAGTCCCCATGTAGTGGAACAGTTCCTTGCCGTTGTACGAGAAGCGCGTGGTGCCATCAGGCATCAGGCCCTTGCCCTGGGTGGCGCGGATGGCCTGGCAGAGGTTGGTCTTGCCCGACTTGCAGAACTTGCACAGACGGCACTCGGGTGTGTACAGCGGAATGACGTGATCACCCACCGCAACTGAGGTGACGCCCTCGCCCACGGCTTCGACGATGGCGCCACCTTCATGGCCCAGTACCGACGGGAAGATACCTTCCGGATCCGCGCCCGACAGGGTGTACGCGTCGGTGTGGCAGACGCCGGACGCGACCACGCGCAGCAGGACTTCACCGGCCTTGGGCATGGCCACGTCGATCTCGACGATTTCCAACGGCTTGTTGGCTTCGAATGCAACGGCGGCGCGGGACTTGATCATCAATGCTGCTCCTGAAATGAACGGGACTGACCACAGTGTAATTCATCGACCAATACGGAATAATCACCCCTTCGGCAAAACATTGATGCTGTACAGGGATAATCGGATGAGTGACAACCGCTGGGAGGGGATCGACGAGTTCGTCGCAGTGGCCGAGTGCGCTCATTTCAGCGCTGCGGCCCAGCGCCTGGGCGTATCGTCGTCCCATGTCAGCCGCCAGATCGCGCGGTTGGAAGAACGCCTGCAGACGCGGCTGCTCTACCGCAGCACGCGGCGCGTAGCGCTGACCGAGGCGGGCCAGACGTTTCTGCAACATTGCCAACGCCTGCAGGATGGCCGCGACGAAGCCTGGCGTGCCATGAGCGATCTGACCGGGGAACCCAAGGGGCTGCTGCGCCTGACCTGTGCCGTGGCCTACGGCGAGCGCTTCATCGTACCGTTGGTCACGCGCTTCATGGGGCTGTACCCGCAACTGCGCGTGGACATCGAACTGAGCAACCGCACCTTGGACCTGCTGCACGAGGGCCTGGATCTGGCCATCCGGCTGGGACGCCTGCAAGACTCACGGCTGGTAGCGACCCGTTTGGCCCCGCGGAGGATGTTCCTCTGCGCCTCACCCTTGTACCTGGCGCGATACGGACGCCCGCACAGCGTGTCGGAATTGGCGCGGCACAATTGCCTGGTGGGCAGCTCGGACATCTGGCCCTTGCAGGTCGATGGCAAGGAGCAGGCGCAGCGGGTACAAGGCAATTGGCGCTGCAACAGCGGTCAGACGGTGCTCGAAGCAGCGTTGCAGGGCGTAGGGCTGTGCCAGTTGCCCGACTACTACGTGCTCGAACATCTGCGCAGCGGTGCGCTGGTGTCGCTGCTGGACGCCCACCAGCCGCCCAATACGGCGGTATGGGGGCTTTATCCGCAACAGCGTCACCTGTCGCCGAAGGTCAGAAAGCTGGTGGACTATCTGCGAACAGGGTTGAGTGAGAGGCCGGAATATCTGTAGGAGCGATCATCGGCCGCAAACAAGGTCAGCGCGCGCCTTCAGCCGCGCATGGCCCAACGCTGACGCAACCACTCGAGATCTTCCGGTCGGGTGACCTTGAGATTGTCCGCCCGCCCTTCGACCAGTTTCGGCGCAAACCCGGCCCACTCGATGGCCGAGGCTTCGTCGGTAACGGCCACGCCGGCCACCAGGCTGTCGGCCAAGGCTCGATGCAGGGCGCCCAGGCGAAACATCTGCGGCGTGAACGCCTGCCAGATCGTGCTGCGATCCACGGTGTGCTGAACGCGCCCGGTCGCATCGGCACGCTTGAGCGTGTCCCGCGCCGGTACGGCCAGCAGCCCGCCCACGCTGTCGTCGGCGAGTTCGGCGAGGAGCTTGTCCAGATCGGCACGGGACAAATTGGGACGCGCCGCATCGTGCACCAGCACCCAATCGCCTTCGTCCGCGCCCTGGGCATGCAAATGCAGCAAGGCGTTGAGCACCGAATCGGCACGCTCCCGGCCGCCGGCCACGCGCTGGATCAACTCGTTGCGGGCGCTGGGCAGTTCGGGCCAGAACGGATCATCGGCAGCGAGGCTGACGATCACGCCCTTGAGCTGCGGATGCCCGAGGAAACAATCGATGCTGTGTTCCAGAATGGTACGACCGCCCAGGCTCAGGTATTGCTTGGGACGGTCTGCCGCCATGCGCGCACCTACGCCCGCAGCCGGAATCACTGCCCAGAAGGCTGGTAGCGAGGTCTTCATTGGGCCAACTGGTAGAGGGTTTCACCCTCCTTGACCATGCCCAGTTCATGGCGAGCGCGTTCTTCCACGGTCTCCATGCCCTTTTTCAATTCGAGTACTTCAGCGTCCATCACGCGATTGCGTTCCAGCAGCCGCTCATTCTCGGCGTGCTGTTCGGCGATCTGCTGTTTCAGCTCGGCTACCTGCTTGAGACTTCCGTTTCCGACCCACAGGCGATACTGCAAACCACCCAGGAGCAGAAGCAAGACGAGAAACAACCAATAAGGACTGCGCATCACATTACCCAGTGGTTAAAAACTTCAACTCTGCGACCAGATAGCACGAAGCCTGGCATCCGCCAGGCTCCGCATGTCGTCTTTCTACCATCTATTGCTTAGCCGCGAAACTCGTCGCGACCACGGTAGATCGCCTTGGCGCCCAATTGCTCTTCGATACGCAGCAGTTGGTTGTACTTGGAAACGCGGTCGGAGCGGCACAGCGAGCCGGTCTTGATCTGCCCGGCAGCGGTACCCACGGCTAGGTCGGCAATGGTCGAATCCTCGGTTTCGCCGGAGCGGTGCGAGATCACCGCGGTGTAACCTGCGGCCTTGGCCATCTGGATGGCTTCCAGGGTTTCGGTCAAGGTGCCGATCTGGTTGAACTTGATCAGGATCGAGTTGGCGATCTTCTTGTCGATGCCTTCCTTGAGGATCTTGGTGTTGGTCACGAACAGGTCGTCACCTACCAGCTGAACTTTCTCGCCGATCTTGTCGGTGAGGATCTTCCAGCCAGCCCAGTCGGACTCGTCCAGGCCGTCTTCGATGGAGATGATCGGGTAGCGCTCGGTGAGGCCCTTGAGGTATTCGGCGAAACCTTCGGCGTCGAACTTGTGGCCTTCACCGGCCAGATCGTAGGTGCCGTTTTCGAAGAATTCGCTGGCAGCGCAGTCCAGTGCCAGGGTCACGTCGGTGCCCAGTTTGTAGCCGGCCTTCTCGACGGCTTCGGCAATGGCGCTCAGAGCGTCTTCGTTGGAGGCCAGGTCAGGGGCGAAGCCACCTTCGTCACCTACCGCAGTGCTCAGGCCGCGAGCCTTCAGTACCGCCTTGAGGTGGTGGAAGATTTCGGTGCCCATGCGCAGGGCGTCGGAAAAGGTCTTGGCGCCAACGGGCTGGACCATGAATTCCTGGATGTCGACATTGTTGTCGGCGTGCTCGCCACCGTTGATGATGTTCATCATCGGCACGGGCATGGAGTAGACGCCCGGGGTGCCATTGAGGTTGGCGATGTGCGCGTAGAGGGGCAGGTCCTGGTCCTGCGCGGCAGCCTTGGCGGCAGCCAGGGACACGGCGAGGATGGCGTTGGCGCCCAGCGATGCCTTGTTCTCGGTTCCGTCCAGGGCAATCATGGCGTGGTCCAGTGCCTTCTGGTCAACCGGGTCCTTGCCCAGCAGCGCATCGCGAATCGGGCCATTGATGTTGGCCACGGCTTTCATAACACCCTTGCCCAGGTAGCGGCTCTTGTCGCCATCGCGCAGCTCCAGCGCTTCACGCGAGCCGGTGGACGCGCCCGACGGTGCACAGGCGGTGCCGATGATGCCGTTTTCCAGAAGCACGTCGGCTTCCACGGTAGGGTTGCCACGGGAGTCGAGAACTTCACGACCTTTGATGTCGACGATTTTTGCCATTGTTATGAACACTCCAAAGTAGACGAGAACGACGCAGCGGGGGTCTTGGTGGCCCATTCGCGGGCAGAGAACCGCTCCCACATGGAGCCCTGTGAGAGCGGGTCTCTGCCCGCGAAGGGTTCACCACAACAAATCGGGCACTACTTTACCGCAATCAGGCCGTTTCGATCGCCGGGAAACCTTTGACCAGTTCGTCGAGCGCCTTGAGCTGGGCCAGGAACGGCTCCAGCTTGTCCAGACGCAGTGCGCACGGGCCGTCGCACTTGGCGTTGTCCGGGTCCGGGTGGGCTTCCAGGAACAGACCTGCCAGGCCCTGGCTCAGGCCTGCCTTGGCCAGGTCGGTGACCTGGGCACGGCGACCACCGGCCGAGTCGCTGCGACCGCCCGGCATCTGCAGGGCATGGGTGACGTCGAAGAACACTGGGTATTGGAACGACTTCATGATGCCGAAGCCGAGCATGTCCACCACCAGGTTGTTGTAGCCGAAGCTCGAACCACGCTCGCAGAGGATCAACTGGTCGTTACCGGCTTCCTCGCACTTGGTCAGGATGTGCTTCATTTCCTGCGGAGCCAGGAACTGGGCCTTCTTGATGTTGATGACCGCACCGGTCTTGGCCATGGCGACCACTAGGTCGGTCTGACGCGACAGGAAGGCCGGCAGCTGAATGATGTCGCAGACTTCGGCGACCACGGCAGCCTGCGCAGGCTCATGGACGTCGGTGATCAGCGGCACATTGAAGGTCTGCTTGATCTCTTCGAAGATGCGCATGCCCTCTTCCAGGCCAGGGCCGCGGTAGGAGGTCACGGAAGAACGGTTGGCCTTGTCGAAGCTGGCCTTGAACACGTAGGGAATGCCGAGCTTGTCGGTCACGCGCACGTATTCTTCACAGACCTTGAGGGCCATGTCGCGCGATTCCAGCACGTTCATGCCGCCGAACAGGACGAATGGCTTGTCGTTGGCGATCTCGATGTCGCCAACGCGGATGATCTTTTGCGCCATGAGGGTCAGGCCTTCTTCTGATGTTGAGCCAATGCAGCCTTGACGAAACCGCTGAACAGCGGGTGACCGTCACGCGGCGTCGAGGTGAACTCGGGGTGGAACTGGCAGGCCACGAACCATGGGTGATCCTTGGACTCGACCACTTCGACCAGCGCACCATCGCCCGAACGACCGGAAACCACCAGGCCGGCGTCGACCAGTTGCGGCAGCAGGTTGTTGTTCACTTCGTAGCGATGACGATGACGCTCGACGATCACATCGCGGGCGTAGCAATCGTGCACCTTGGAACCGCTGATCAGCTGGCAGTCCTGCGCACCCAGGCGCATGGTGCCGCCCAGATCGGAAGCTTCGGTACGGGTTTCCACGGCACCGGTGGCGTCTTCCCACTCGGTGATCAGACCGACCACCGGGTGGCCGCTGGCGCGATCGAATTCGGTGGAGTTGGCGTCTTTCCAGCCCATCACGTTACGAGCGAATTCGATGACGGCCACCTGCATGCCCAGGCAGATACCCAGGTACGGCACCTTGTTCTCGCGGGCGTACTGCACGGCGGTGATCTTGCCTTCCACACCGCGCAGACCGAAGCCGCCGGGAACCAGGATGGCGTCCACGCCTTCGAGCAGCGCAGTGCCCTGATTCTCGATGTCTTCGGAGTCGATGTAGCGCAGGTTGACCTTGGTGCGATTGCTGATACCGGCATGGCTCATCGCTTCGATCAGCGATTTGTAGGCATCGAGCAGTTCCATGTACTTGCCGACCATGGCGATGGTCACTTCGTGTTCCGGGTTCAGCTTGGCATCGACCACCGCGTCCCACTCGGACAGGTCGGCGCTGCCGCACTGCAGACCGAAGCGCTCGACGACGAAATCGTCCAGGCCCTGGGAGTGCAGGATGCCCGGGATCTTGTAGATGGTGTCGGCGTCTTCCAGGGCGATGACCGCGCGCTCTTCGACGTTGGTGAACTGCGCGATCTTGCGACGCGACGAGGTGTCGATCGGGTGATCGGAGCGGCACACCAGCACATCGGGCTGCAGGCCGATGGAGCGCAGTTCCTTGACCGAATGCTGGGTCGGCTTGGTCTTGGTCTCGCCGGCAGTGGCGATGTACGGGACCAGCGTCAGGTGCATCAGCATCGCGCGCTTGGCGCCGACTTCGAAGCGCAGCTGGCGGATCGCCTCCAGGAACGGTTGCGATTCGATGTCGCCCACGGTGCCGCCGATCTCGACCATGGCCACGTCGGCATCGCCGGCGCCCTTGATGATGCGGCGCTTGATCTCGTCGGTGATGTGCGGGATGACCTGGATGGTCGCGCCCAGGTAGTCACCACGACGCTCCTTGCGCAACACGTGCTCGTAGACGCGGCCGGTGGTGAAGTTGTTGTTCTGGGTCATGGTCGTGCGGATGAACCGCTCGTAGTGCCCCAGGTCCAGGTCGGTCTCGGCGCCGTCGTGGGTGACGAACACTTCACCGTGCTGGAACGGGCTCATGGTGCCCGGGTCGACGTTGATGTACGGGTCAAGCTTGAGCATGGTGACTTTGAGCCCCCGCGCCTCCAGGATGGCCGCCAATGAAGCCGAGGCAATGCCTTTCCCCAATGAAGAAACAACACCGCCCGTGACGAAGATGTAGCGCGTCATGAAAAACCCTAGAAGTCTGCGTTAAAGCGGCAGAAGCCGCCGGGGAAAGCGAAGGAAGGCCGAAGCCCCCGACGGCCAAAAACGGTTTGGCAATCGGCAACGTCCGTGAATCCGGTGGGCTCACAGAAGCTGTATCAAGAAGGGAGCGTAGTCTACCGGATTCCCCCTTTCATCTCAAACTCTGCTCGCCGGTCGGCGGCGACCACGACAGTTGGCCATCGACACTGGACAGCGGCAGGTTGGCCACGGCCACCAACTGGTCGTCGACGAACAGCAGGGGCAGGCGATCACGCACGAAGCCTGGCAGGCGGCTTTCATTGAGCAGGCGTTTGAGGTCTCGCTGCCCGCGAGCGGGCAAGCGCAGGCCTTCGCCGCCCTGGCGGTAGCGAATCTGCGCCTGACCGGACGGCGGACCGCCCTGCCATCGCACCTCACCGTTACCCGGCAGCTGCAAGGCCTGCTCAAGACGCGGCCATGTTTGAACCGCAGGCTGAGCCTGCGACCATTGGCCACTGACCCACCAGATCCGTCCGTGGGCCCTGTGCAGCTCGCCGTCGGTCAGTCGCCAGACGGGCGTGGCTGCGGCATCGGCGTCGCGCAAAGATGTCCATCCGACCCAGTGCTGGGTGTCGGGCAGGCGCGTCAGGCGTGCCAGCCAGAACTGCAGAGCATTGCGCTGACGGCTGTCGGACAGCGCTTGCAGCGGCGCCAGGGCCAGGCTCGGTACGGACAGCCAGGAATGCTCGACCGATGCGCGCGCAGGCTCCAGGTCCGCTTCGGCCAGTTCCTCCAGCAACTGCGCTGCCTCGCCCAGATGGGCCGCGGCCCTGGCAATGCTGCCGGCCGCGTGGGGCCAGCGCGCCGTGATCACGGGCAGCACGTCTCGGCGCAGGTAATTGCGCGAAAAACGGGTATCGGTGTTGGAGGGGTCGTCGATCCAGTCCAGGCCCTCCGCACCAGCGTACGCGACCAGTTCGCTGCGAGGCTCATCGAGCAGCGGCCTGGCCAAGACCCCCTGCCCTTGAGGTCGCTGCTGTGGCATCGCCGCAAGTCCCCGTACGCCAGCGCCGCGCAGCAGACGAAACAGCAGGGTTTCGGCCTGATCATCCTGGTGCTGGGCGGCGAACAGGACATCGCCGACTCCGAGCACCGCATCGAAAGCACGGTAGCGTGCCTGACGCGCGGCTTGTTCCAGGCTGGGGCCGTTCTCGACCTGCACCCGGATAATGCGCAACGGCACACCGAGCTGATCGCACAGGGATTGGCAGTGTGCGGGCCAGGTATCGGCGACCGATTGCAGACCGTGATGGATATGAAGAGCAGTCAGCGGCGGACGCTGGGGCAGACCGGCCAACAGGTGCAGCAGGACGGTGGAGTCGAGGCCACCGGAGAAGGCGACGTACCAGGCAGGGGCTGAGAGGTAGGGTTGCAACCGGGCCTGTAATCGTTGCATCAAGACTGAGGATTCACGCATAAGGTGCGGCCCTCACTGGGCAAGGCGAGGTATGAGCGGTGCGCCCTTCGCGGGCAGAGCCCGCTCCCACAGTGGACGGAGTGAACCCATACCTGTGGGAGCGGGGCGGGCGGCTGAGCCCTCTGCCCGCCAAGGGCGCGCCGCGGTCTCGAACCTTACAACCCGTAGCTCATCAACCGGTCATACCGGCGGCTGAGCAACGTCTCGGTGTCGAAACCCTTGAGCATGTCCAGTTGGCTGGTCAGCTCGGCGCGGATCAGGGACGAGGCGGCGACCGGATCGCGATGGGCGCCACCCAGTGGCTCGTCGATAACTTTGTCGACAATGCCCAGGTGGTTCAAGCGCTCGGCCGTGATGCCCATGGCTTCGGCGGCATCCGGCGCCTTTTCGGCCGTCTTCCACAGAATCGACGCGCAACCTTCCGGCGAAATCACCGCATAGGTCGAATACTGCAACATGTTCAGTTGATCGCAGACACCGATGGCCAATGCACCACCCGAACCGCCTTCACCGATCACCGTGGCGATGATCGGCGTTTTCAGGCGTGCCATCACGCGCAGGTTCCAGGCGATCGCTTCGCTCTGGTTGCGCTCTTCGGCATCGATGCCCGGGTACGCGCCCGGCGTGTCGATGAAGGTGAGGATCGGCATCTTGAAGCGCTCGGCCATTTCCATCAGGCGGCACGCCTTGCGGTAGCCTTCCGGACGCGGCATGCCGAAGTTGCGACGGACCTTCTCGCGCACTTCGCGGCCTTTCTGGTGGCCAATGATCATCACCGGCTGCTCGTCGAGACGAGCGACACCGCCAACGATGGCGGCGTCGTCGGAGAAATGACGGTCGCCGTGCAGCTCATCGAACTCGGTGAAGATGTGCTGAATGTAGTCCAGGGTGTACGGGCGGCGCGGGTGACGCGCCAGCCGGGCAATCTGCCAGCTGGTCAGGTTGCCGAAGATGCTTTCGGTCAGCGTGCTGCTCTTGTCTTGCAGGCGAGAGATCTCGTCGCCGATGTTCAACGAATTGTCGTTGCCTACCAGGCGCAGCTCTTCGATCTTGGCTTGCAGGTCAGCGATCGGCTGTTCGAAATCAAGAAAATTCGGGTTCATAGGCATCCGTCTTGGGTCGACGGCCAAGCGGCCGGCCGGTTGATCCGTTTGGCGCCATACCTTAAAGGAAACGGCGCGTTCAGGTCGAGTTTATTAATTGTGGTCGAGCCCGGCCCGCGGGGCCAGCTCAACGGTCAGGTTCAACGATATTGCAGAAAGACGTTCTCGCGACCGAACTGGTCACGCAACGCTTGAATCAAGCTGTCGGCCGGGTCGATCCGCCAGCCTTCGCCGAACTGCAGCGTCGCCTTGGCGTCGTTGCTGGTGTATTCCATGGTGATCGGGCAGGCGCCGCGGTGCTGACGGCACAATTCGCCCAGCCAGCCGAGCCGATCGCCACCCAGCCCGTCGGCGTGCACCTTCAGACGCAAGCTTTCGGCCAGGTTGGTGCGCGCATCTTCCATGCTCATCACGCGCTTGACGCGCAGGCGCAGGCCACCGGAGAAATCATCGTTGCTGACCTCCCCTTCCACCACCACCATCGCGTCGGTCTGCAACAGCGATTGCGCGGACATGAAGGCATCGGCGAACAGTGAGGCCTCGATGCGCGCCGAGCGGTCGTCGAGGGTGATGAAGCCCATCTTGTCGCCCTTCTTGTTCTTCATCACCCGCAACGCGATGACCATGCCGGCCACGGTCTGGGTTTCGCGCGAAGGCTTGAGGTCGATGATGCGCTGCCGAGCGAAGCGGCGGATCTCGCCTTCGTATTCGTCGATCGGGTGCCCGGTGAGGTACAGCCCCAGAGTTTCCTTCTCGCCGCGCAGCCGCTCCTTGAGGGTCAGCTCCTTGGCCTTGCGATGGTCGGCATAGACATCGGCGTCCGCTTCGACGAACACACCGCCGAAGAGGTCGTCGTGGCCGCTGTCGTGGGTGCGTGCGGTCTGCTCCGCCGCCTTGATCGCGCCCTCCATGGCCGACAACAGTACCGCGCGATTGCGGTCGATGTTGGCTTGATAGGCCTTGGGCTCATCGTGGAAATACGGGCCCAGGCGGTCGATCGCACCGCTGCGGATCAGACCGTCGAGTGTGCGTTTGTTGATGCGCTTGAGATCGACGCGCTCGCAGAAGTCGAACAGGTCCTTGAACGGGCCGGCCTGACGGGCTTCGATGATCGCCTCCACCGGTCCCTCACCCACGCCTTTGATCGCGCCCAGCCCATAGACGATGCGGCCATCGTCGTTGACCGTGAACTTGAACTCGGAGTTGTTCACGTCCGGCGCGTCCAGGCGCAGCTTCATGGTGCGCACTTCTTCGATCAAGGTCACGACCTTGTCGGTGTTGTGCATGTCCGCCGAGAGCACTGCGGCCATGAACGGCGCCGGGTAGTGAGCCTTGAGCCAGGCGGTCTGGTAGGACACCAGGCCATAGGCGGCGGAGTGGGACTTGTTGAAACCGTAGCCGGCGAATTTTTCCACCAGGTCGAAGATGTTGCCCGCCAGGTCCGGGTCGATGTTGTTGGTGGCGCAGCCTTCGATGAAGCCGCCACGCTGCTTGGCCATCTCTTCTGGTTTCTTCTTGCCCATGGCGCGACGCAGCATGTCGGCGCCGCCGAGGGTGTAGCCTGCCATCACCTGAGCGATCTGCATCACCTGTTCCTGATACAGGATGATGCCGTAGGTGGGCGCCAGCACCGGTTTCAGTCCTTCGTACTGGTAGTCCGAATGCGGGTAGGCCAGCTCGGCGCGACCGTGCTTGCGGTTGATGAAGTCGTCCACCATGCCCGATTGCAGCGGGCCTGGCCGGAACAACGCCACCAGTGCAATGAGGTCTTCCAGGCAGTCGGGCTTGAGCTTCTTGATCAGCTCCTTCATGCCGCGAGATTCGAGCTGGAAGACGGCAGTGGTCTCGGCCTTCTGCAGCAACTGGTAGGTCGGTTTGTCGTCGAGCGGAATGAAGGCGATGTCCAGCGGCGCCTCGTTGACCTTGGCCCGGTCGCGGTTGATGGTCTTCAGCGCCCAGTCGATGATGGTCAGGGTACGCAGGCCGAGAAAGTCGAACTTGACCAGACCTGCCGCTTCCACGTCATCCTTGTCGAACTGGGTCACCAGGCCGTCACCGGCCTCGTCGCAATAGATCGGCGCGAAGTCGGTCAGCTTGGTCGGCGCGATCACCACACCACCGGCGTGCTTGCCGACGTTACGCACCACGCCTTCGAGCTTGCGCGCCATTTCCCAGATTTCTGCCGCCTCTTCATCGACCTTGATGAAGTCGCGCAGGATTTCTTCCTGCTCGTAGGCCTTTTCCAGGGTCATGCCGACTTCGAAGGGAATCATCTTGGACAGGCGATCAGCCAGGCCGTAGGACTTGCCCTGTACCCGCGCCACGTCGCGCACCACCGCCTTGGCCGCCATGGAGCCGAAAGTGATGATCTGGCTGACCGCGTTGCGGCCGTACTTGTCGGCCACGTAGTCGATGACCCGGTCGCGACCGTCCATGCAGAAGTCGACGTCGAAGTCGGGCATGGACACCCGCTCGGGGTTGAGGAAGCGTTCGAACAGCAGGTCGTATTCCAGTGGATCGAGGTCGGTGATCTTCTGTACGTAAGCCACCAGGGAGCCTGCGCCCGACCCCCGGCCTGGGCCCACCGGCACGCCGTTGCTCTTGGCCCACTGGATGAAGTCCATCACGATCAGGAAGTAACCGGGAAAGCCCATCTGGATGATGATGTCGAGCTCGAAATTCAGCCGGTCGACATACACCTGCCGACGCGCTTCGTAGTTCTCGGTGGTGTCCTTGGGCAGCAGCACGGCCAGGCGCTCTTCCAGGCCGTCGAACGAGACCTTGCGGAAATATTCATCGATGGTCATGCCATCGGGAATCGGGTAATCGGGCAGGAAGTGCTTGCCCAGCTTGACGTCGATGTTGCAGCGCTTGGCGATCTCGACGGTGTTTTCCAGCGCCTCGGGCAGGTCGCTGAACAACTCGGCCATCTCCTCGGCGCTCTTGAGGTACTGCTGGTCGCTGTAGTTCTTGTTGCGGCGCGGGTCGTCCAGCGCCCGGCCTTCACCAATGCACACGCGAGTCTCGTGGGCCTCGAAGTCTTCCTGCTTGATGAAGCGCACATCGTTGGTGGCCACCAAGGGCGCGCCCAGGCGGTCGGCCAAGGCGACGGCGGCGTGCAGGTACTCCTCGTCGTTGGTGCGGTTGGTCCGCTGCACCTCGACGTAGAAGCGCTCGGGGAACACCGCCATCCACTCGCGCAGCAGGTTGTCGGCATCGCCCGGGTAGCCGCCCAGCAGGGCCATGCCGATCTCGCCCTCCTTGGCCGCCGACAGGCAGATCACCCCTTCGCTGGCTTCTGCGACCCACTGTCGCTCAACGATCACCTGACCATTGCGCTGGCCATCGATGAAACCGCGAGAAATCAGCTCGGTGATGTTGCGATAGCCGACCGCATTCATCGCCAGCAGGCTGATGCGGCTCAGGGGCCCGTCGGGGTCGCGATTGGCCAGCCACAGGTCGGCACCACAGATCGGCTTGATGCCGGCGCCCATGGCCGCCTTGTAGAACTTCACCAGCGAACACATGTTGTTCTGGTCGGTCACCGCCACCGCAGGCATGTTCATGCCAGCCAGCGCCTTGACCAGCGGCTTGATCCGCACCAGGCCGTCGACCAGCGAGTATTCGGTGTGCAGGCGAAGATGAACGAAGGAAACCGACATGTTGATCCTATGGTGACGGGTAGAACGACAAGGCCCGGATTGTACCGGGCCCTGATCAAAACATCAGCCTGCTAGACCCAGGCGGGGGTTTGATCGATGCTTTCGCGAGCCTGCCACGCCGCGCGGACCGGCGCGAACGATCGCCGATGAATGGGCGTCGGCCCCAGGCGGGTCAAGGCTTCCAGATGCACCGGCGTGGGGTAGCCCTTGTGCCCGCCCATGCCGTAGCCAGGATAGATCAATTCGAAAGCGGACATTTCCCGGTCGCGACTGACCTTGGCCAGAATCGAAGCAGCGGCGATGGCCGGGACTTTCGCGTCGCCCTGGATCACTGGGGCGCTTGGCACATCCAGTTGCGGGCAGCGGTTGCCGTCGATCAGCGCCAGTTTTGGCGTGATGCTCAGGCCTTGGACCGCCCGCTGCATGGCCAACATGGTCGCGTGCAGAATGTTCAGGCGGTCGATCTCTTCGACCTCGGCACGGGCGATACACCAGGCCAGCGCTTTCTCGCAGATTTCGTCGTAGAGCAGTTCGCGACGCGCTTCGGTGAGTTTCTTCGAATCGTTGAGGCCCAGGATCGGCCGACGCGGATCGAGGATCACCGCCGCCGTCACCACCGCGCCACACAACGGGCCACGGCCGACTTCATCGACACCGGCGACCAGCTCTTCGACCAGATCGAAATCCAGGCCCATTTGCAGTTGCCTGCTTGTCTGTAGAGGCTTAGCCATCGTTCCTGCCTATCAGTTGCAGCACGGCGTCGGCCGCCTGGTTGGAGGCGTCGCGGCGCAGCGTGCGATGAATCGCGTCGAAACCACTGGTCTGTTCTTCGCCACCGGCCAGCAACGGCAGCAAGCGCTCGACCAGCGCCTGGGGCGTTGCGTCATCCTGCAGCAGCTCGGGCACCAGCATGCGTTGAGCCAGCAGGTTGGGCAACGACACGTAGGGGCTCTTGACCATACGCTTGAGAATCCAGTACGTCAGGGGCGCCAGTCGGTACGCGACCACCATCGGGCGCTTGTACAGCAGCGCTTCCAGTGTGGCCGTGCCGGAAGCGATCAGCACCGCATCACAGGCAGCCAGCGCCGTGTGCGAGTCGCCGTCGAGCAAGGTCACCGGCAGCGTGCGGCCCGCAAGCATCTGCTCCAGTTGCGCCCGCCGCTGTGGGTTGGCACAGGGAATCACGAAGCGTGCATCCGGTTTCGACTGCAACAGCAACTGGGCACTATCGAGGAACAGCTCGCCCAGGCGGCCGACTTCCCCACCGCGACTGCCGGGCATCAACGCCACCAGCGGGAACTCGCCGGCCAGGCCCAGCTGGGTGCGGGCCTGGCTACGGTCCGCCTGCAGGGCGATGGTATCGGCCAACGGGTGACCGACGAAACGCACCGGCACGCCCTGTTCCTCGTAGAAGCGAGCCTCGAAGGGCAGCAACGTGAGCATAAGGTCGCAACCCTGGCGAATCTTCAATACACGCTTCTGCCGCCATGCCCAGACCGAGGGGCTCACGTAGTGCACGGTCTTGATCCCGGCCTGGCGCAGCTTGAGTTCGATGTTCAGGGTGAAGTCGGGTGCGTCGATGCCGATGAACACGTCCGGCTTGCAGGCAATCAGCTCGGCAATCAGCTGCTTGCGCCGCGCCAGCAGTTCGCGCAGACGACCCAGCACTTCGACCAGGCCCATCACTGCCAGGCGCTCCATGGGGAAGCGACTGACCAGCCCTTCGGCTTCCATCAGCGGGCCGCCGACGCCGATGAACTCGACATGCGGATGGCGCGCCTTGAGCGCGCGCATCAGCCCGGAACCCAGGATATCGCCACTGGCTTCGCCTGCCACCAGTGCCACGGTCAGCGGTGCGGGGTGAGACATCAGCGGGTGATGCCGCGAGTCGAGGACTGGATCGACTTGAGGAACACGTCGACTTCAGGGTGCAGCCGCGCAGGCTCTTCCAGATCGAGCAGGGCCTGCTCGACGGTCAGGCCACGGCGGTAGACCGTCTTGTAGGCACGGCGCAGCGCGTGGATCGCTTCGTCGCTGAAACCGCGGCGGCGCATGCCTTCGAAATTCATGCTGCGAGCTTCGGCCGGGTTGCCGAACACCGTGACATAGGCCGGCACATCCTTGCCGATGGCGGTACCCATGCCCGAAAAGCTGTGGGCGCCAATGTGGCAGTACTGGTGAACCAAGGTGAAGCCGGAGAGGATTGCCCAGTCGTGAACATGCACATGGCCAGCCAGGGCCGTGTTGTTGACCAGAATGCAGTGGTTGCCGATCACGCTGTCGTGCCCGATATGGGCATAGGCCATGATCAGGTTGTGGTCGCCCAAGGTGGTTTCGGCGCGGTCCTGCACGGTGCCACGGTGGATGGTCACGCCTTCGCGGATGACGTTGTGGTCACCGATGACCAGGCGAGTTTCCTCGCCTTTGTACTTGAGGTCCGGCGTGTCTTCCCCGATGGAGGAAAACTGGTAGATGCGATTGTGCCTGCCGATGCGGGTCGGCCCCTTGAGAATGACGTGAGGACCGATCACGGTGCCCTCGCCGATTTCCACGCCCGCACCAACGATCGACCAAGGGCCGACTTCGACGCCATCTGCCAATACGGCGGACGGATCGATGATGGCGCGAGGGTCAATCAAACTCATAGCTTGCGTTCCGCACAGATGATCTCGGCCGAGCAGACCGGCTTGCCATCGACCGAAGCCTTGCAGTCGAACTTCCAGATCTGGCGCTTGCAACTGATGAACTTGGCTTCCAGGATCAACTGATCACCCGGCAGCACAGGCTGGCGGAAACGCAGCTTGTCCGAACCCACGAAGTAGTACAGCGTGCCGTCGGCCGGTTTCACGTCGAGCATCTTGAAACCGAGAATACCGGCGGCCTGGGCCATGGCCTCGATGATCAGCACGCCCGGCATGATCGGGTGCGCGGGAAAGTGACCATTGAAGAACGGCTCGTTGATGCTGACATTCTTGTAGGCGCGAATGCTCTGGCTTTCGACGTCCAGCTCCACGACCCGATCCACCAACAGGAAAGGATAGCGGTGCGGCAGGTATTCGCGAATCTCGTTGATGTCCATCATTTCGGGGGGAAGCCTGTAGTAAAGATAGGGAGCGCGCGGCTGACGCGCGACACTCCTATTGCAAATCAAGGGGCAGTCTAGCGGCTGGGCACACTTGATATGGAAAAGGTATCAGCCATCAGATGACGCTTTACCGCCTTGGGTCACTGCCTCGACATGCTTTTCCACCTGCTTGAGGCGCCGAGCCATGTCATCCAGATGCCGCAATCGCGCAGCGCTCTTGCGCCACTCGGCTGCCGGCTGCATCGCCGTACCCGAGGAATAGGCACCCGGCTCGGTGATCGAATGGGTCACCATGGTCATGCCAGTGATGAATACCCCATCGCAGATCTCGATGTGCCCGACCAGGCCTACACCGCCTGCGAGCATGCAATTCTTGCCGATCTTGCTGCTTCCCGAAATGCCGACGCAGGCCGCCATGGCGGTGTTGTCGCCAATCTGCACGTTGTGGGCAATCTGGATCTGGTTATCGAGCTTCACGCCGTTGCCGATCACGGTATCGGCCAGTGCACCCCGGTCGATGGCGGTATTTACACCGATCTCGCAGTCGTCGCCGATGCTGACGCCGCCGATCTGGGCGATCTTCTGCCAGACGCCTTTCTCGTTGGCAAAGCCGAAGCCCTCGCCACCCAGCACGGCACCGGATTGGATGACTACTCGCTTACCGATGCGCACGTCGTGATAGAGCGTGACCCGGGGCGCCAACCAGCCGCCCTCGCCGATCTCGCAGCGTGCACCGATGAAACAGTGCGCACCGACGGTCACACCGGCCGCGATCCTGGCCCCGCTCTCCACAACCGCGAACGGCCCGACACTGGCAGCAGCATCGACCTGGGCATCGGCAGCGATGACCGCAGTAGGATGCACGCCAGTGCTGGCGCGGGGCTTGGGATCGAACAGGTGGGAGATGCGCGCATAGGCCAGATATGGGTCGGGAACGATCAGCGCGTCGCCCTTGAACCCTTCGGCATCAGCGGCCTTGAGCAGTACGGCCCCGGCATGGCTGTCGGGCAGAAACTTGCGGTACTGCGGATTGGCCAGAAAGCTCAGCTGAGCTGGGCCGGCCTCCTGCAAGGTGGCCAGCCCAGTGATGATCTTCTCCGGGTCGCCACTGACCGTGGCGCCCAGGAACTCGGCCAGCTGACCGAGCTTCATGGTCGCTGTCATATCAGCGCGACTGATTCATGCGCTCGATGACCTGGCGAGTGATGTCGAACTGAGGTTTGACATCAATCACCGCACCGCGCTCCAGCACCAGGTCGAAGGCACCTTTCTTGATGACTTCTTCGACGGCGCCGTCAAGCTTGGGCTTGAGCTGCTTGAGCATTTCGCGGTCGGCAACGGCCTTGGCTTCGTTCAGTTCCTTGGACTGGAACTGGAAGTCGCGGGCTTTCTGCTTGAATTCGAGTTCCAGGCGCTCGCGCTCGGGCTGGGCCATCTTGTCGCCACCGGCGACCAGACGGTCCTGAATGCTCTTGGCGCTGCTTTCCAGGGTCTTGAGCTTGCTCAACTGCGGACCGAATTTCTTCTCGGCATCGACAGCGTATTTCTTGGCCGCGTCAGACTCGAGCAGTGCCATCTGATAGTTCAGAACGGCGATTTTCATGTCGGCGAAAGCCGGAGTGGCACCCAGCGAGGCGGCGAGGGTCGCGGCCAGAACAACCATTTGAGTCAACTTGCGCACAATAAACTCCTACAAAATCCGTTGTTGTTGCCAAGGAGCAGACCTTAGAAGGTCTGACCCAGAGAGAATTGGAAGACTTGGGTTTCGGCGTTGTCAGGTTTCTTGACCGGCATTGCCAGGCTGAAGCTCAACGGGCCCAGGGCGGTGATCCAGGTCACACCCAGACCGGCGGAGACGGCCATGTTGGCGATGTCGATGTCGTTGCAGCGGACGGTTTCACCGGTTGCGGTTTTGCTGTCGTTGCAATTGGTATCGAATACGTTACCGACGTCGACGAACAGCGAGGTACGCAATGAACGCTGATCCTTCACGAACGGCAGCGGGAACAGAACTTCGGCACCACCGGTGATCTGTACGTTGCCACCGAAGGCCAGTGGATCCTGATCCGGGTCTGCGAGGGTGCCGCGACGAGGGTTGTCCTGGCTTGGCGTACTACGTGGACCCAACGTACTGTCCTTGAAACCACGTACCGAGTTGAAACCACCGGCATAGTAGTTCTCGTAGAACGGCAGGCCGTCGGTCGAGCCGTAACCGTCACCGTAGCCCAGCTCGGTGTGGAAGCGCATGGTGTAGTTTTCGGTAACCGGCACGAACGCCTGGTTGCGATAGTCGATCTTGAAGAACGACAGGTCGCTGCCTGGAATGGTGATTTCACCGGTCAAGCTTTGCGAGGCACCGCGGGTCGGCAGTACACCCTTGTTCAGCGTTGACGAAGACCAGCCGGCCGAAGCCTTGAAGTTGGTGAAGTTCTCACCTTCCTTCTCGATGAAGTCGAAAATCTCTTCAACGGTGTATTTACCGGTCTTGATCTTGTCGTTCTGCACGCTCAGGCCAAAGGTCAGGCGCGAGGTTTCACTGATCGGGTAACCGAAGTTCATGCCGGCGCCCAGGCTGTCCACCGCGTAGCTGGCCACGTCGACGTCGAGGTCATCGTAGTCGGTGGTGCGGTAGAACGCGTTGTAGCCCAGGCTGACGCCGTCCGGTGTGTAGTAGGGGTCGGTGTAGCTGAAGTTGTAGCGGCTCTGGTACTCGCTGCGGGTCAAGCCGATCGACACGCGGTTACCGGTACCCAGGAAGTTGTTCTGGCTGATCGAACCACCCAGGATCAGACCGGCGCTCTGGGCGAAGCCGACGCTGGCGGTGATCGAACCCGACGCCTGCTCTTCCACGGCGTAGTTGACGTCGACCTGGTCATCGGTACCCGGCACGGCCGGCGTTTCGACGTTCACTTCCTTGAAGAAGCCGAGGCGCTCGAGGCGGGTCTTGGATTGATCGATCAGGTAGGTCGACGCCCAGCCGCCTTCCATCTGGCGCATTTCACGGCGCAGCACTTCGTCTTCCGACTTGGTGTTGCCACGGAAGTTGATGCGGTTGACGTAGGCACGCTTGCCCGGATCGACGACGAAGGTGATGTCCACGGTGTGGTCTTCGTCGTGCGGCTGAGGCACGCCGTTGACGTTGGCGAAGGTGTAGCCGTCGTTACCCAGGCGGCGGGTGATCAACTCGGAAGTCGAGGTCATGACCTTGCGCGAGAACACCTGGCCCTTCTTCACCAGCATCAGCTGCTGGACTTGATCTTCAGGCACTTTCAGGTCACCGCTGAGCTTGACGTCACGAACGGTGTACTTTTCACCTTCGTTGACGTTGACGGTGATGTAGACGTGCTTCTTGTCCGGCGTGATCGACACTTGTGTGGAAGCGATGTCCATGTTGATGTAGCCGCGGTCCAGGTAGTAGGAGCGCAGACGCTCCAGGTCACCGGACAGCTTTTCGCGCGCGTACTTGTCGTCGTTGCGGAAGAACGACAGCCAGTTGGATGTCTTGAGTTCGAACAGGTCGGTCAGGTCTTCCTCGGGGAACACCGAGTTGCCCACCACGTTGATGTGCTGGATGGCCGCGACCGTGCCTTCGTTGATGTTGATCTTCAGGGCCACACGGTTGCGCGGCTGGGTGACCACTTCGGTGTCGACCGACGCCGAGTAGCGACCCTGGGCGACGTACTGGCGCTGCAGCTCGTTGCGCACGCCTTCGAGGGTCGCACGCTGGAAGATCTCGCCTTCGGCCAGGCCGGACTGCTTGAGGCCCTTCATCAGGTCTTCGGTGGAGATGGCCTTGTTGCCTTCGATGTCGATACTGGCCACCGAAGGTCGTTCGACCACGGTGATCACCAGGACATTACCGTCCCGGCCCAGCTGGATATCCTGGAAGAACCCGGTTTTAAAGAGTGCACGGGTCGATTCCACCAGGCGACCGTCGTCGGCCTGGTCACCTACGTTCAACGGCAACGCGCCAAACACGCTGCCGGCGGAAACCCGCTGCAGACCGTTGACACGAATATCGGAGATGGTGAAGGACGCGGCGTGAACTTCAGCGATCATCAGTACGGCAAGAACCGCAGTTAGCAGCAGACGTTTCATGAAGTCCTTTCTTATTCCAACTGGCAATAAACAAACTGCCGCAAAAGCGGCAGGTTCGCGAACGAGCGAAGCGTTACAGTCGACCCAGATCGTTTATCAGGGCAAGTAACATGACCCCAACCACCAGACTGATGCCGATCTGGATTCCCCAACCCTGTACCCGATCGGACACTGGGCGACCACGCACCCATTCGATCAGATAGAACAGCAGATGCCCCCCATCCAGTACTGGAATGGGCAGCAAATTGAGAACTCCGAGGCTTATGCTCAGGTAGGCGAGGAAATTCAGGAAATCCCCAAAACCCGACTGGGCCGAAGCGCCCGCCACTTTAGCAATGGTTATCGGTCCACTCAAGTTTTTTACCGACAGCTCGCCGAACAGCATTTTCTTCAGCGAATCAAGGGTCAGCACGCTCATGGTCCAGGTACGCCTGGCGCCTTCGACCACGGCATCGAGCGGCCCGTAGCTGACTTCGCGCAGCATCTGTGGTGGCCACTCGACCGGTTTCACCCCGGCGCCCAGGTACCCCGTGGCTTTACCCTCGCCCTTTGAGACCAGGTTTACCGGTACGTCCAGTTGGGCATTGTCACGCTCCACGCGCAATACGATTCGACTGTCCGGGCGCTGGCGCACCAGGTCCACGACCTGCTGCCAATCGCCCAGTGGCTGGCCGTCCAGTGCCAACAGACGGTCCCCGTTGCGCAGCCCAGCGGATTGGGCCGGACCGTTCGGATCGAGTTCGGCCAGGATCGGCTCCAGCGCTGGGCGCCACGGACGGATGCCCAGCGAGCGAATCGGATCAGGTTCTTCGGAACCCTGCAGCCACTGGCTCAGGGCCAGCGAACGAGTGGTCTCGGCACCGGAACCCGGCTCGCGTACGGTCAGTTGCAAGGACCCGGTTTCACCCAGTCGACGGACCATCTGCAGGTTCACCGCTGCCCAACCTGCAGTGCTCTCGCCATCTACCGCAACAATTTCTTCGCCCGCCATCAGACCGGCGGTTGCTGCAATGCTGCCCGGCTCGACCGATCCGACCACCGGCTTGAGTTGCTGGGTACCCAGCATCGCCAGCAGCCAGAAGAACACCAAGGCCAGAAGAAAGTTGGCCGCCGGTCCGGCAGCGACGATGGCGATGCGCTGACGCACACTCTTGCGATTGAAGGACTGGTCAGCCTGGTCGACCGGCACCTCGCCCTCACGCTCGTCGAGCATCTTGACGTAGCCGCCCAAGGGAATGGCCGCAACGACGAACTCGGTGCCCTGGCGGTCGTGCCAGCGCAGCAGCGGCGTGCCGAAGCCTACCGAAAAACGCAGCACCTTGACGCCACAGCGCCGTGCGACCCAGAAGTGGCCAAACTCGTGAAAGGTAACCAGCACCCCCAATGCCACCAGGGTGCCGATAATCATGTAGAGCGCACTCATAACTCTCTCCGAACGACGGCCATACGGGTGTCAGTTCCCGTGCTGGTTCAACCACTGCTGGGCCAGATCCCGCGCGCGGGCGTCCGCGGCGAACACCGTGTCGAGCGTATCCAGCGCAACGACAGGCTCCTGGTTCAAGACGTCTTCGATCATACGCGGGATCTGCGGATAGCGTATGCGACGCTCGAGGAACGCCGCCACCGCAATTTCGTTCGCCGCGTTGAGCATGGCCGGGGCGCTGTCGCCCGCCTCCGCCGCCTGCCGCGCAAGACGCAGGCAGGGAAACCGCTGCTCGTCCGGCGCCTCGAAATCCAGCCGGGCGATGGCGAACAGGTCCAGAGGTGCCACGCCGGAGTCCACACGTTTAGGCCAGGCCATGGCATGGGCGATTGGCGTGCGCATGTCGGGGTTGCCCAACTGCGCCAGCACCGAGCCGTCGACATAATCGACCAGGGAATGGATCACGCTCTGCGGATGGACCACGACCTCGATCTGGGCTGGACGCGCATCGAACAGCCAGCAGGCCTCGATCAGCTCCAGCCCCTTGTTCATCATGCTCGCCGAATCGACGGAGATCTTGCGCCCCATCGACCAGTTCGGATGGGCGCAAGCCTGCTCTGGGGTGACCTGTTCCAACTGCTCAAGGGGGGTCTGCCGAAACGGACCGCCCGATGCCGTCAGCAGAATCCGGCGCACACCGACGTTGCTCAGGCCACGCTCGAAGTCACCGGGCATGCACTGGAAAATCGCGTTGTGTTCACTGTCGATCGGCAGCACGACCGCGCCGCTGTCGCGCACGGCCTGCATGAACAAGGCGCCTGACATCACCAGCGCTTCCTTGTTGGCCAGCAGCACTTTCTTGCCCGCACGGACGGCGGCCAGCGTGGGGCGCAGGCCGGCTGCGCCGACGATGGCAGCCATGACCGCATCCACTTCCGGCGCCGCCGCCACCTGGCACAAGCCCTCCTCGCCCACCAACACTTCAGTGCGAGACCCGGCCTGAAGGAGCGCCTGCTGCAAGTCGCTGGCACGCGCCGCAGTAGGCACCACGGCGAACACCGGACGGTGCACCAGGCACAGCGCCAACAGTTCGTCCATGCGCGAGAAGCCGGTCAGGGCGAATGCGGCATAGCGGTCCGGATGCCGGGCGATGACGTCGAGCGTGCTCAGACCAATGGAGCCGGTTGCGCCCAGTACGGTAATACGCTGCACGCCGCTCACATCACGCCCCAGCCAGCGGCCCACAGCAGTACGGCGAACACCGGTACCGCTGCGGTCAGGCTGTCGATGCGATCGAGCACGCCGCCATGGCCGGGCAGCAGGTTGCTGCTGTCCTTGATGCCGGAACGACGCTTGAACATGCTTTCGGTGAGGTCACCCACGACCGAAATGGCCACCACGATCGCGGCGCCGAGCAGGCCCGCGAGCATCTGGCCCACGCCCCAGTCACGCACCAGGCCAATGGCCAAGGTGATCAACAGGCTGGTCACCAGGCCACCGTAGAAACCTTCCCAGCTTTTGCCAGGACTGACCTGAGGTGCCAGCTTGCGCTTGCCCAGAGCCTTGCCGGTGAAGTAGGCGCCGATGTCGGCACCCCAGACCAGCACCATGACAGTCATGATCAGCCAGTTGCCCAGTGGCCAACCCTTGAGCAACACCAGGCCTTGCCAGGCAGGCAGCAGAATCAGCAGGCCGATGAGCAGCTTGCAGGCAAGGCTGGCCCAATGCTCGCTGGTGCGCGGGTACGTCAGCACCAGAAAGGTGGCCAGACACCACCACAGCACTGCGGCACCGAGCACGAACGGCGCCAGACCGGGCGTCAGGTAAAGGAAGAACAACAGGCCCGCGACCACCGCCGCGAAGGCGATGCGCGCGGACTGCTTTTCGAAGCCGGCCAGACGCGCCCACTCCCAGGCGCCCAAGGTGACCACCACGCCGATGAACAGGGCGAAACCTGCTCCTTCGAGCAGGAAAAAACCGCACAGGGCAATCGGCAGCAGGATCAGCGCAGTGATGATGCGTTGTTTAAGCATTAAGCACGGGCTCCGGCTTCGACCTGCTCGCTCGTTTTACCGAACCGGCGCTGGCGCGAAGCGAAATCGGCCAGCGCCGTGCGCATGGCTTCGTGTTTGAAATCCGGCCAGAACAGGTCGGAAAAATACAGCTCGGCATACGCCAGCTGCCATAGCAGGAAGTTGCTGATGCGATGCTCGCCGCCGGTGCGGATGCACAGGTCCGGCAAGGGCAGGTCACCCGTGGCCAGGCAGGTCTGCAGCAGATCGGGGGTGATGTCTTCCGGCTTCAGGTGGCCGGCCTGGACTTCCCGCGCCAGACGCTGGGCCGCCTGAGCGATGTCCCACTGACCGCCGTAGTTGGCGGCGATCTGCAGGACAAAGCGGTCGTTGCCGGCAGTGGCCGCTTCGGCTTCACGCATGGCCGCCTGCAGTTCGGGGTGGAACCGCGAGCGGTCACCGATGATCCGCAGGCTGATGCGGTTGTCGTTCAGCCGACGCGCTTCGCGACGCAACGCGCTGAAGAACAACTCCATCAACGCCCCGACCTCGTCGGCCGGGCGCTGCCAGTTCTCGCTGGAAAAGGCGAACAAGGTCAGTACCTCGACCTTGGCCTCGGCACACACCTCGATGACCGCGCGCACGGCATCCACACCGGCCTTGTGCCCAGCGACACCGGGCAACAAACGTTTCTTGGCCCAGCGATTGTTGCCATCCATGATGATCGCAACATGCCGCGGTACCGTGGAAGGTACAGCCAACTTGGTCTTTTCCATGAGACGGACTAATTCCTTAAACGGCCATCAGGTCCGCTTCTTTCTGCTTCACGGCCGTTTCGATGTCCGCGACGAACTTGTCGGTCAGCTTCTGGATATCATCGGCGGCACGACGTTCTTCGTCTTCGCTGATTTCCTTTTCCTTGACCAGATCCTTGTACTGGCTCAAGGCATCACGACGGATGTTGCGCACGGCCACGCGGGCATCTTCGGCAGCGTCGCGGGCCTGCTTGGTGAAGCCCTTGCGGGTCTCTTCAGTCAGCGCCGGCATCGAGATCAGCAGCAGCTCGCCCAGGTTGGTCGGGTTGAGGTTGAGGCCGGCAGCACCGATGGCCTTGTCGACCGCAGCGAGCATGTTGCGCTCGAACGCAACCACCTGCAGGGTACGCGAGTCCTTCACGGTGATGCTGGCGACCTGGTTGATCGGGGTGTCGGCACCGTAGTAGGGAACCTGGACGCCTTCCAGGATGCTTGGGTGCGCCTTGCCGGTACGGATACGACCGAACGCGTGCTGCAGCGACTCCAGGGATTTCTGCATGCGCGCCTGCGCATCCTTCTTGATTTCGTTGATCATACTTCGCCTTCCTCGATCAGAGTTCCTTCGGCGCCGCCCACTACGATGTTCAGCAGAGCGCCAGGCTTGTTCATGTTGAATACCCGCAACGGCATCTTGTGGTCACGGCACAGGCAGATGGCGGTCAGGTCCATCACGCCCAGTTTGCGATCCAGTACTTCATCGTACGTCAGGCGGTCGAATTTCTCAGCATGCGGATCCTTGAACGGATCGGCCGTGTAGACACCGTCCACCTTGGTCGCCTTGAGGACCACGTCGGCATCGATCTCGATGGCGCGCAGGCACGCTGCGGAGTCGGTGGTGAAGAACGGGTTGCCGGTACCGGCGGCGAAAATTACCACATCGCCGGAATTGAGGTGACGAATACCCTTGCGACGATCGTAATGGTCGGTCACGCCGACCATCGAGATGGCCGACATGACGATGGCGGCAATGTTGGAGCGCTCCAGCGCATCGCGCATCGCCAGGGCGTTCATGACCGTGGCCAGCATGCCCATGTGGTCGCCGGTGACACGGTCCATGCCGGCCGCGCTGAGGGCGGCACCGCGGAACAGGTTACCCCCGCCGATGACCAGGCCTACCTGAACGCCGATGCCAACCAGCTGGCCTACTTCGAGGGCCATGCGGTCCAGCACTTTCGGGTCGATCCCGAAGTCTTCGGAGCCCATCAGGGCCTCGCCGCTAAGTTTGAGCAAAATGCGTTTATAGCGAGGTTGACGACCACTCACCTGCTGAGCCATTGCGTGTCTCTCCTGCGGCGTTTAATAAATTCTGGACGGGCCGGTGTACGGCGCGCCTAACTCTAGCTTGCGGCACTGCGACAGTACCACCGGACCTGCGCCTTGTAAGCGGCTAAATCCGGATGCCAACTTTGAAAAAGAGGCTGCGCGCGTTAGCGGGCAGCCTCTTTGGGGCAACAGGACGAATCCGTCTTATTGCTTGCTGGCAGCGGCCACTTGTGCGGCAACTTCGTCAGCGAAGTTGTCGACAGGCTTCTCGATGCCTTCGCCTACCTTGAAGTAGGTGAACGAAACGATTTCAGCACCGGCTTTCTTGGCCAGGTCACCGACCTTGACTTCAGGGTTCTTGACGAACGCCTGCTCGACCAGGCTGGCTTCGGCGAGGAACTTGCTGATACGACCAGCAACCATCTTCTCGACGATTTCGGCTGGCTTGCCCTTGATCTTGTCTTCGTTCAGGCTCATGAAGACGCCCTTCTCACGCTCGATCGCTTCGGCCGAAACCTGCGATGGCAGCAGGAATTCCGGGTTGCTGGCAGCCACGTGCATGGCGATGTCGCGAGCCAGTTCGGCGTTGCCGCCGTTCAGGGCGACGATAACGCCGATCTTGTTGCCGTGCAGGTAGGCATCGACTACGTCGCCTTCTACACGCACCAGGCGGCGGATGTTGACGTTTTCGCCAACCTTGGCAACCAGCGCTTCACGAGCCGGCTCTTGAGCGGCGATCAGTGGAGCGGCGTCGGTCAGCTTGTCGGCGAAAGCCTTTTCAACGCTGGCGGCGACGAAGTTCTTGAAGTCGTCCTGCAGAGCCAGGAAGTCGGTCTGCGAGTTGACTTCCAGGATGACTGCGGACTTGTTGTCAGCGGCAACCTTGACGGCGATGGCGCCTTCGGCAGCAATGTTGCCGGCTTTCTTGGCGGCCTTGATGGCACCGGAAGCACGCATGTCGTCGATGGCTTTTTCGATGTCGCCGCCGGCCTTGGTCAAGGCCTTTTTGCAATCCATCATGCCTTCGCCGGTACGCTCGCGCAGTTCTTTGACCAACGCTGCAGTAATCTCTGCCATTTCAAATTCCTCTTGGATAGGTGTCTAACCATTCCACCCGTTAACGGGCGCTCAATTCTTGACCTTGCCAGCGGCTCTTTACAATTCGAGCGATGACGATGCCGGCAATGGTTCTCGAGGTGGCAAAAAGGGGGCCTAGCCCCCTTTTTGCGTACCGAGTAAACGCTGGGCGTCTAGACTCAGCCTTCTACCGCTGCGGCAGGTGCGTCCTGAACGTATTCTTCAGTACCGCCAGCCACGTGGTTGCGACCACGGATGACCGCGTCAGCCATCGAACCCATGTACAGCTGGATGGCGCGGATGGCGTCATCGTTGCCTGGGATGATGTAGTCAACGCCTTCAGGGCTGCTGTTGGTGTCGACGACGCCGATGACCGGGATACCCAGCTTGTTGGCTTCGGTGATCGCGATGCGCTCGTGGTCGACGTCGATGACGAACAGTGCGTCAGGCAGGCCGCCCATGTCCTTGATACCACCCAGGCTGCGATCCAGTTTTTCCAGATCACGGGTGCGCATCAAAGCTTCTTTCTTGGTCAGCTTGGTGAAGGTGCCATCTTCGGCCTGGGTTTCCAGGTCGCGCAGACGCTTGATCGAAGCACGGATGGTCTTGAAGTTGGTCAGCATGCCGCCCAACCAGCGATGGTCGACGTACGGCGAGCCGCAACGTGCTGCTTCCTCGGCCACGATCTTGCCGGCGGAACGCTTGGTACCGACGAACAGGATCTTGTTCTTGCCCTGGGCCAGGCGCTCTACGAAGGTCAGCGCTTCGTTGAACATCGGCAGGGTTTTTTCGAGGTTGATGATGTGGATCTTGTTACGCGCGCCGAAAATGTACTTACCCATTTTCGGATTCCAGTAACGGGTTTGGTGACCGAAGTGCACACCGGCCTTCAGCATATCGCGCATGTTGACTTGGGACATGATAGTTCCTTGATAAGTCGGGTTAAGCCTCCACGTATCCCAATGACCAACCCGTGGCAGAACCACCGGCACCCAGGTCATCGTGTCGACACGTGTGTGGGTTTGGTTGCTCCCGGGGCATCCCCGGAAAGCGGCGCATTTTATACCATAGCCGCCTCGATATAGAAACCTGAAATAGCGTCGATGCACAACGGCTTTTGCGCCGCTGCCGGATTCGCGCGACAATGGCGCCCATCACCTCTTATATAGAGGCGTCGTCAGCGCCGCGCGGTAGTCCGCGGTGGCTCTGGTAGAATCGCCTCGATTTCCAGCCTGCGAATGCGCGCAAGCGCTCAGAGAGCCCCGAATGACCGTGACCATCAAGACCCCCGAAGACATCGAGAAGATGCGAATTGCCGGCCGCCTGGCGGCCGAGGTGCTGGAGATGATCGCGCCTCACGTCAAGCCCGGCGTCACCACCGAAGAACTCGACCGCCTGTGCCACGACTATATCGTCAACGAGCAGCAGGCCATCCCTGCCCCGCTCAACTATAAAGGCTACCCCAAGTCGATCTGCACCTCGATCAACCATGTGGTCTGCCACGGCATCCCCAACGACAAGCCGCTCAAGAACGGTGACGTGCTGAACATCGACGTCACCGTGATCAAGGATGGCTACCACGGCGACACCAGCCGCATGTTCCACGTCGGCACCGTGCCAGTATGGGCCGAGCGTCTGTCGCAAGTGACCCAGGAATGCCTGTACAAGGCCATCGAACTGGTCAAGCCAGGCTGCCGCCTGGGCGACATCGGTGAAGTCATCCAGAAGCACGCCGAGAAGAACGGTTTTTCCGTGGTCCGCGAATTCTGCGGCCACGGCATCGGCAAGGTGTTCCACGAAGAACCCCAGGTGCTGCACTACGGGCGTGCCGGGACCGGTATGGAGCTCAAGGAAGGCATGACTTTCACCATCGAGCCGATGATCAACCAGGGCAAGGCCGACACCAAGGTGCTGGGCGATGGCTGGACGGCGATCACCAAGGACCGCAAGCTATCGGCGCAGTGGGAGCACACCCTGGTGGTGACGGCTACCGGCTACGAGATCTTCACCTTGCGCAGCGACGACACCATCGCCCGCGTTTCGGCGTGATGCCGCGCAGGCGGGCGAACCGTTCAGGCCACTAATCTCTTCAGGAATACGACATGCCGCAGGTGGATCCGGAGTTGTTCGATCGCGGCCAGTTCCAGGCCGAACTGGCATTGAAGGCAAGCCCCATCGCGGCTTTCAAGAAGGCGATTCGCCAGGCTCACGACGTGCTCGACGAGCGCTTTCGCAACGGCCGCGACATTCGTCGGCTGATCGAAGACCGTGCCTGGTTCGTCGACAATATCCTGGAACGGGCGTGGAACCAGTTCGACTGGAGCGAGGATGCCGACATCGCCCTGGTCGCCGTGGGCGGCTACGGTCGCGGCGAACTGCACCCCTACTCCGACATCGACCTGATGATCCTGCTCGAAAGCCCCGACTACGAGGTTTTTCGCGATTCGATCGAGCGCTTTCTCACCTTGTTGTGGGACATTGGCCTGGAAGTGGGCCAGAGCGTGCGCTCCATCGATGAGTGCGCCGAGCAGGCGCGTGCCGACATCACGGTCATCACCAACCTGATGGAAAGCCGCACCATCGCCGGGCCCGAGCGGCTGCGCAAGCGCATGCTCGAGGTCACCAGTACCGAGCGCATGTGGCCCAGCCGCGAGTTCTTCCTGGCCAAGCGCGCCGAACAGTCCGCCCGTCATCACAAGTACAACGACACCGAGTACAACCTGGAGCCCAACGTCAAGGGCTCCCCCGGCGGCCTGCGCGATATCCAGACCCTGCTGTGGGTGGCGCGCCGCCAGTTCGGCACGCTGAACCTGCACGCGCTGGCCGGGGAAGGTTTCCTGGTGGAAAGCGAAAACAACCTGCTGGCCTCTTCCCAGGAGTTCCTGTGGAAGGTCCGCTATGCCCTGCACATGCTCGCCGGGCGTGCCGAAGACCGCCTGCTGTTCGATCACCAGCGTTCCATCGCCGGCCTGCTGGGTTACAAGGACAGCGACGCGAAGCTGGCGATCGAGCGGTTCATGCAGAAGTATTACCGCGTGGTCATGAGCATCGCCGAGCTCAGCGACCTGATCATCCAGCATTTCGAGGAAGTGATTCTCGGCGACCCCGATGCCGGTTCCACGGTACCGATCAACTCGCGCTTCCAGCTGCATGATGGCTATATCGAGGCGACCCATACCCAGGTGTTCAAGCGAACTCCGTTCGCGATGCTGGAAATCTTCGTGCTGATGGCGCAGAACCCGGAGATCAAGGGCGTACGCGCGGACACCATCCGCCTGCTGCGTGAGCACCGCCACCTGATCGACGATACGTTCCGCAACGATATCCGCAACACCAGCCTGTTCATCGAGCTGTTCAAGTGCGAAGTGGGCATTCACCGCAACCTGCGTCGCATGAACCGCTACGGCATCCTCGGCCGCTACCTGCCCGAGTTCGGCCATATCGTCGGGCAGATGCAACACGACCTGTTCCACATTTATACGGTGGATGCGCACACGCTCAACCTGATCAAGCACCTGCGCAAGCTGCAGTACACCCAGGTCTCGGAGAAGTTTCCACTGGCCAGCAAGGTCATGGGCCGCCTGCCCAAGCCAGAGCTGATCTACCTGGCCGGGCTGTACCACGACATCGGCAAGGGGCGTAACGGTGACCACTCCGAGCTGGGTGCGGTGGATGCCGAGCACTTCTGCCAGCGTCACCAGTTGCCGGCCTGGGACAGTCGCCTGATCGTCTGGCTGGTGCAGAACCATCTGGTGATGTCGACTACCGCGCAGCGCAAGGACCTTTCCGACCCGCAGGTGATCCACGATTTCGCCCAGCAGGTCGGTGACGAGGTGCACCTGGATTACCTCTACGTGCTGACGGTGGCCGACATCAACGCGACCAACCCCAGCCTGTGGAATTCCTGGCGAGCCAGCCTGCTGCGCCAGCTTTATACCGAGACCAAGCGCGCGCTGCGTCGGGGCCTGGAAAACCCGCTGGACCGGGAGGAGCAGATTCGTCGCACGCAGAGCGCGGCCCTGGAAATACTGGTACGCGGCGGCACCGATCAGGACGACATCGAACAGCTCTGGTCCCAATTGGGCGACGACTATTTCCTGCGCCATAACGCCGGCGACGTGGCTTGGCACACTGACGCCATCCTCCAGCAGCCCGCCAACGGCGACCCGTTGGTGCTGATCAAGGAAACCACCCAGCGCGAGTTCGAGGGCGGCACGCAGATCTTCATCTATGCGCCCGACCAGCACGACTTCTTCGCGGTGACGGTCGCGGCCATGGATCAGCTCAACCTGAACATCCACGACGCACGCATCATCACTTCCAGCAGCCAGTTCACCCTCGACACCTACATCGTGCTGGACAACGACGGCGGCTCGATCGGCAACGACCCGCGCCGCGTCGCGCAGATTCGCCAGGGCCTGAGCGATGCGCTGCGCAATCCCGATGACTACCCCAACATCATCCATCGCCGCGTGCCGCGCCAGCTAAAGCATTTCGCCTTCCCGCCGCAGGTGACCATCCAGAACGATGCCCAGCGCCCGGTCACCATCCTGGAGCTGAGCGCGCCTGACAGGCCTGGCCTGCTGGCCCGCATCGGCAAGATCTTCCTGGAGTTCGATTTGTCGTTGCAGAACGCCAAGGTATCCACACTGGGCGAACGCGTAGAGGACGTGTTCTTCATCACCGATGCGCACAATCTGCCCCTGTCCGACCCGCAGCTGTGCAGTCGGCTGCAGGCCACTATCGTCGACCAACTCAGTGTCAGCCAGGCGCAAGGCGTCGAGCTGTCCCGTTTGAGCATTTGATATGAACCATGCGTTGAACCAGTTGCAGCCCTACCCTTTCGAGAAGTTGCGTGCCTTGCTCAGTGGCGTCACCGCCGCTGCGGATAAGCGTGCGATCGCCCTGTCCATCGGCGAACCCAAGCACAGCTCGCCAGCCTTCGTGAAGCAGGCACTGGCCGACAATCTCGACCAGATGGCCGTGTACCCGACGACCCAGGGTATTGCGGCCCTGCGCGAAGCCATCGCACGGTGGTGCGAGCGACGCTTCCAGGTCCCGGCGGGTTGGCTCGATCCGGCGCGCCACGTACTGCCGGTCAATGGCACCCGTGAGGCGCTGTTCGCCTTCACCCAGACCGTTGCCCAGCGCGACGTCGACGGGCTGGTGGTCAGTCCCAATCCGTTCTATCAGATCTACGAGGGCGCAGCGCTGCTGGCGGGCACCAAGCCGCACTACCTGCCCTGCCTGGACCAGAACGGCTTCAACCCGGATTTCGACGCGGTCTCGGCCGATGTCTGGCAGCGCTGCCAGATCCTGTTCCTGTGCTCGCCCGGCAACCCGACCGGTGCCCTAGTGCCGCTGGCGACCTTGAAAAAACTCATCGCCTTGGCCGACGAGTACGACTTCGTGATCGCCGCGGACGAGTGCTACAGCGAGCTGTACTTCGACGAAGACGCACCGCCGCCTGGTCTGCTGACGGCCTGTGCCGAGCTGGGTCGCAGCGATTTCAAGCGTTGCGTGGTGTTCCACAGTCTGTCCAAGCGCTCCAACCTGCCGGGCTTGCGCTCGGGGTTCGTGGCGGGCGATGCGGATATCCTCAAGGCGTTCCTGCTGTACCGCACCTATCATGGCTGCGCCATGCCCGTACAAACTCAACTGGCCAGCATCGCCGCCTGGCAGGACGAAGCTCACGTACGGGCCAACCGCGATCTGTACCGGGAAAAATTCGATGCCGTGCTGGACATCCTGACGCCGGTACTGGACGTTAAGCGCCCCGATGGCAGCTTCTACCTCTGGGCCAAGGTACCGATGGACGATGCCCAATTCTGCCGCGAGCTGTTCGAGCAGGAGCATGTCACGGTGGTGCCCGGATCCTACCTGTCCCGCGAAGTAGACGGGCTCAACCCGGGTGCCGGACGCGTACGCATGGCGCTGGTCGCACCGTTGAGCGAGTGTGTCGAAGCCGCCCAGCGCATTCGCCACTTTCTCGAGCGTCGATAACACATAGCTACGCCTTTGCCGGGCGTTTGATCGCCATCATCGGTGGCTCTTTTTCAGGAGCCATTGATGATGTGCGATCTACTGTTCTGCAAACCCCTTCCTGCCTTGGACGTCGCGGCTTCACGCCGCGTGGCCCTGGCCGAGCGCCCGACCAATGCGTTGAGCGCCTCTTCCTCCGGGCGTTCAAAACGCGCTCTGGGCCAGTTCTCCAAATTCTGGGCACCCGGCCGCACGCTGACCGTCGGTTTTTTCAATGAAACCCCAGTCGAGCACCAGGCAGCCATCGAGAAGGTGGCGCGGCAGTGGCTGTGCTGGGCCAACCTGAAGTTCGACTTCGTCGACAGCCCGTTCGCCGACATCCGCATCTATACCGGTGGCGAAGACAACTACAGCCAAGTCGGCACCGATGCGCTGCTGGCCAGCCCGATGGATGCGACCATGGCCCTGAGCGTCAAGCCAGATGATCCAATGTTCGGGCGAACCGTGCTGCACGAGTTCGGTCACGTGCTGGGGCTGCTGCACGAACATCAACACCCCAACGCGGATATTCCGTGGGACGTCCCCAAGCTGTATGCGTATTTTGCAGCCAAGGGCATCGACCAGCAGACCGTCGACATCAACCTGCTGGACAAGATCGACAAGGCACTGACCAAGGGCACGGCGTATGACCGTACCTCGATCATGCATTACTCGGTGCTGCAGGAGCAGACCGTGGGCGACTGGGAAGTGGGCATCAATCACACCTTGAGCCGCCGCGACCGCAAGTTCGTGCGGCGCATATACCCTGAGGTGGTCGCCTAGCGGGCTCGGCCGAGGCTGGCTTGATCGAGGTCGAACTCGACCAGCGCTTCGTTCACAGCCGCAGCGTTGGTCAAGTGCTGTCGGCGCACGACGTAGCGTGGAAGCTGTTCGTATTCCTGCTCCACCCACACCTGTTGGCGAGAGGTCCGCTCGAAATCGGGCCACTCACCGATGACGAGGAAAATCACCTGGGGTATGAGCGCGATTGCCAGCATCAGGTTGAGGTCGACCAACCCCAACCCACCGAGCGCCGAGCCAACCACCACAGGTATGGCGCTACCAACGGCCGTCCACAGTTTGGATAATCTGCGCATGGGGTATGACCTCACATGGGTTACTGTATGTTTATACAGTAACCCAGTCTGGGCTGTGTGATCAATCCCTGAGAGGTTCCCGCTCGGCGGATCAGCTGACGCCCAAGGCGTGCGGCCCATCCTGCGTGCTTTACAGGGTTCAGTCGGGTGAGCCGAACATGGCGGTCACTGCCTGTTCCCCCAACGCTGGGCCGACACTCATGCCGACCCCACTGTGCATCAGCGTTGCACTCAACCCCGGCGCGATGTCCAACCGCGAAAAGGGATTGGGTCCCTTGGCGCCATAGACACCTTGCCAGCGTTCCACGACTTGGATCTTGCAACCCAGGGTGTCCTCTGCGAGCGCCAGCATCCACTGGTCCACCTGCTCGGAGTTGAACGGTGAAGCGTCCATGGCGTAATCATGGGAATCACCGATGATCAGATCCCCATACGGTGTGGGGCTGACCAACAGGTGAATGCCGTGTTCTTCCAGATGAGGATAATTGCGTTGGATTTCGGCGCGCACGGCGGCGGCCTCAGGCAGATCTGCAAAGGCTGCGTAATGAACACAGCTCAGTCCGGTCAGTACAGAATGCTGCAGATCCAGATTTGAGTCGGGCCGCCCCCGCAGCATCTGCAAGCGGCACACCCTGGGATTCAGTGCCGCCATGGGCTCGGCGAGCAGCGTCAGATAGTCATGCCCTGAACACACCACCACCTGCCGACCGCGAAAGCTACCGGCAGTGCTCTGCAGGTGCCCAGGTTCGACTCCGCTGACCAAGGTCGAAAAATGAAACTCGACACCCAGTTCGCGCTGCAGATAGCCGATCAGTTTCGGTATGGCCTCGCGGGAATACAGCTGCTGATCATCGAAGCCGTGCAAGGCAGCTCGATGATGGTTGAATCGACCGCCATACAAATCGCTTAGTTGTGCGCGGCTCAACAGTTCTACCCGATAATCGTGTTGCTGGGCTCGCCCGGCGCAAAAGGCGGCGAGCAGTGTTTCTTCCGCTTCGGTGCGCGCGAACAGCAACGAGCCATTGCGCTTGAGCTCGAAGCCTGCGGCTACGCTCCAATTGGCCCAGAGCCCGCGGCTGGCTTTGGCCAATTCGAGCATGACGCCGGGCGGTTGCCCGGTGACCAACGCTTGGCCGAAGTTGCGTACCGAGGCGCCCACGGGAGTGGCTGAACGCTCGAACACACGCACCTTCAGTCCTCGCCTGGCAGCCGCATAGGCGTGGGAAAGCCCGAGAACTCCCGCGCCTACCACCAGCAGGTCGCTTGCAAACCGATCCATTTCAACCTCCTCCCTATTGCTTGGCCGATTTACCGTCGTAGCGTTTGCGCCACTCGGCCAGAATGTTGTCGCGCTCTCTCGAGGCCCAGGCGAAGTCATTCTTGATCAGGCGCTGCTCATAGTCGGCCGGTAGCTCGGTGGGCGGCTTGGCCAAGCCTGCCTGGGCCAGCACTGCAAAGTTTTCCTGGTACAGCGCCATGCCCGCGGCACTCGCCGAGAAGTCAGCCAGACGCTTGGCAGCCTCGGGGTGAGCGGTGCCCTTGATCACGGCTGTTGCCTCGATCTCCCAGCCCAGGCCCTCTTTGGGCAGGATGATATCCAGCGGAGCCCCTTGGCGTTTGAGCTGTACTGCGGGGTACTCGAACGAAATACCGATAGGGAACTCGCCCGCTGCAGCCATCTTGCAAGGCTTGGAACCGGAGTGGACGTACTGACCGATGTTGCGATGCAAATCGTCCATGTAGGCCCAGCCCTGCGCTTCGCCAAAAGTCTGCAGCCAGGCGCTTACGTCCAGGAACCCGGTACCGGACGAGGCCGGGTTGGGCATCACGATCTTGCCGCGATAGACCGGGTTGGTCAGGTCTTGCCAACTGACAGGGCGCGGCAGGTTCTGCTTCTCGGCTTCGACGGTGTTGAAGCACAGGGTGGCGGCCCAGACATCCATGCCGACCCACGCAGGCGGGTTGGCCGGATCGCGGTACTGGGCGCCAATCTTGGGCAGATCCTTGGGCGCGTAGGCGTCGAGTAGGCCTTGTTGATCGAGGATGGCCAGACTCGAGGCTGCCAGCCCCCAAACGGCATCAGCTTGCGGACGGGCCTTTTCCGCGAGCAGCTTGGCCGTGATGATTCCAGTCGAGTCCCTCACCCATTTGATATCGATATCCGGATTGGCTTTCTCGAAAGCTTTTTCGTAGGTCTGCAGTTGCTCGGCTTCCAGGGCGGTATACACCGTAAGTTCCGTGGCGGCCTGGACGTGGAGGCTGAAGCCTGCGAGCACTGCGGCAAGGGCGAGGGGCTTGAACATGAAGTGATCCTGAGAGGTTCGCGAAGAAGTTGTCGGTCAGTCAGACGCTTGATCATGGACTGCAGGGTGTTTCACCCCTGGCCATACGTAGGTTGATCTCATCGATGAGCGCTGGCAGATCAGCGATGGTGTCTGCCAGGTAATGCGGGCGTGCCGGGGTGAACAGCGCATCGATGCGCTGTCGATGCTGCTCGAGCTCGGAGGGGGTGAGCGCCTCGAAGGCCGGGTAATCCAGACCGAGGAAATTACCGGAGAAGCGCAGCCCGACCGTCCACATTCCGGCACTGCGGCCTTCGAGAATACCCGGCAGGGTGTCATCGACTTTCACACAGGCGGCGACGTCGCCGATGCCCAGCGCGATCACATTGGCCAGCGCCTGGGCTGGGCCAGGTCGCCCAGTGAGCAGGTCATCGGCCGCGACCACATGATCGGGCTGATAGCCGGCCACAGCGGCCATGGCCACGACATGATCCATCACCTGCCGGGGATATCCCGAAGTGGTACCGATTTTAAGTCCGGCCTGGCGCAGGTGCTCGATTGCGGCGAGTGCACCGGGAATGAGGGCGCTGTGCTTGCCGACATTGGCGATCTGCAACGGCATGAACCGCTCGTAGATGGCTGTCACGTCGGCATCGCTGGGTCTTCGCGCGAAGCGTTGCTCGAAACGCGCAGCGATCTGTGGCTGATTGCACAGGCTGCGGATGTGGTCCCACTTGCCCATGCCCATGGGGCCACGGGCTTCTTCGAGGCTCAGCTCGATATCGAATGTGGCGAAGGCCTCGACAAAGATTCGAGTAGGCGCGAACGAGCCGAAATCGACGACGGTGCCAGCCCAGTCGAGAATGGCCGCCTGCAGCCGTATGGGGGATCGATAGTGCATCAGGGTCTCCGCAGATCAGTGGGATGGGGTGCTCTGGCGCCAGGCTTGTGAACGTCGCAACAGCCCTCGAGACGTCCAGGCGAGCAACAGTGAAACGGCCGCCGAGGTGAACAGAATCAGCGTCGACATGGCGGCTGCGCCGCCGACATTGCCTGCGTCGTCCATGTTGAGTACCGCCACGGCAGCGAGAATGCTGTCTGGCGAGTACAGGAAAATGGCTGCGGAAACGGTGGTCATCGCCGAGACGAACAAGTAACGGACGATGTCCAGCACTGCAGGTAGGCAAATCGGCAAGGTGACCCGCAGGTAGTGCCGATGCAAAGGGACCTTGAGCGAAAGCGCCGCCGCTTCGAACTCGGTGTCCAACTGGCGCAAGGCAGTGGTCGCGGTCATGTGCGCAGTGGTCAGGTAATGGGCAATGGTGCAGATCACCAGCAACGCCATGCTGCCGTATAGGCTGTGCAACGGGTTGTCGGGCAGATTGAAGAAAAAGACATAGCCAAGCCCGAGCACCAGCCCCGGCACGGCCATGGGTATGAAGGTGAGTATGCGCAGGGCCAGATCAAGGCCAGCCTGCCCACGGGTTTTCTCCATCAGATAGGCACCGGTGAAGATCAACGCGCTGCCGATCACCGCACTGCAGCTCGCCAGTACCAGGCTGTTGCGATAGGCCAGCCATCCACCGCCTGCGTTTTCATTGAACAGGTAGTGCTTGAGCGACAACGACAGGTTGTAGGGCCAGAACTTGACCAGAGAGGAAAACACCGCCATCCCCAATACGGCCAGCAAAGCTGTGCAGATGAGTACGACGATCACCAGATAACCGCCATCTCGCCATGTCGAAGGCTGTGGCATGAATACCTGCGCACGGCCACTCATGAACGAACGTTGGCGCCGGCGCAACCAGGCATCCATGGAAAAGCTGATCAGCGCGGGCACCAGCAAGACCATACCGATGAGAGCTCCACGACCGAATTGTTGCTGCCCCACCACAGCCTTGTAGGCCTCGATGGCCAATACCTGATAGTCGCCACCGACAATCACCGGCACGCCGAAGTCGGTGATGGTCAGCGTGAAGACCAGGCAGAACGCGGCAAACACGGCTTGTCGAGAGGCGGGCCAGGTGATGCTGTGGAAAGACCGCCAGGCGCTTGCACCCATGCTCGATGCCGCGTCGAACAGACGCGCGTCACTCAGCGAGAGGGCCGAAAGCAGAATCATCAGCGCGTGGGGAAACGTGTAGATCACCTCGCCGATCACGATGCCCCAAAAACCATAGATATTGTCTGCAAAAAGGCCGCGCAGCAGTCCCTGGTTACCGAACAGGTAGATCAACGCAATGGCGGGCAGCATCGATGGCGCCAACAGCGGCAGCAGGGATATTGCGCGCCACAGGCCCTTGGCGGGAATCAACGTGCGTTGCAGCGCGTAGGCGAACACATAGGCCAGAGGCACCACAATGATCGCGACAGTCAAGGAGACACGCAGGCTGTTACCCAGCAACCAATGGAAATGCTCGCTGGCCAGCAATTGCCGAGCTGCGGCAAATCCGCCGCCCTGCCCCATGTCGTTGCTGAAGCCGCGCCAGAAGATTGCCAGCAGGGGCAGAAGCAGCGCCATCGCCAGAACGGCGAGAAACAGTACTTTCCCGCCGAATACGAATAGTCGGTCGGCCCAACCGGAGCGTTCGATCCGGCGGACCTGGACCCGGTCGCCAACCGGCATGTTCACGTCAAGCATATTAGGCAAACACCTGCAGGCTACTTGGCGGCAGGGCTACCTGGATATTCCGCGTCCCCGGAGATGGCAACTGACGCGCACTGATTTCGGCGGTCAGTGATTGACCCGGCAATGCGTCGAATTCGAAACTCACTCGGCATCTGTTGCCAAGGAAGGTCACGTCCCTCATCTGCGCAGCGAAAAGGTTTTCCTCCCCCTGCAGGGGATTCACGCAGATTGCCTCGGGACGACAAAAAAGCCGCCCAGCGGCGCGAGGCGCGACTCCACCGGCCAGTCGCAATTGCAGTGCCCCGACTTGCGCGTGACCGCTGCCATTGCCTTCGAAACTCAACCAGTTGCCCTGGCCAACAAAATTGGCCACGAATGGCGTCTGCGGATGTTCATAGATCGATTGCGGGCTGGCGTACTGCTCGATGCATCCCTGGTTCATCACTGCAATCCGATCAGCCATCAGCATGGCTTCTTCCTGATTGTGCGTGACCATCAACGTGGTGATGCCCAGGCGCTGCTGCAGGCTGCGCAACTCCATACAGAGGTGTTCGCGCACCTGCGCATCAAGCGCCGACATGGGCTCATCCAGCAGCAGCAACGACGGTGCGGGTGCCAGTGCGCGAGCCAGTGCCACGCGCTGCTGCTGACCGCCGGACAGCTGGCCGGGATACTTCTTCTCGCTTCCGGTCAGCCCTACCAGCTCAAGCATGTCGCCAACCCGCTGACGAACGATGTCACGGGCGCTGCCGGTGAGCCCGTAGCCAATGTTCTGCTCGACGTTGAGATTCGGAAACAAGGCATACGACTGGAACACAATGCCGTAGTCCCGGGCCTGGGGCGGTAGATTGGATACATCCCTGCCCCCCAGATAGATGGTGCCCCGGTTCTGGCGCTCCAATCCGGCAATGCATCGCAGTAAGGTGGTTTTGCCGCACCCCGATGGCCCCAGCAGGCAGACCAGCTCGCCAGGCGAGACGGCCAATGACACATTATCCAATGCCTTGAAGGCGCCGAAGCTCTTCTGCAAGTCAGCGATCCGAACCTGTACGCTCGGGGAGGCTTCAGCGGTGGGAAGGGAACAGAGCATGGATGCACCTCATCAAATGGAGCACGAGCCGCGTGTGCAACGCGGCATTCGTGTCGATGAGGCAATGCTAGGGTGCTATTGCGACGGCGATGTGGCAGATAGCCAAAAGCTGGCGATAGTCCTATCGGCAAATTTGTTAAGCATCTACCGCTCAAGACTGTCGCGAGCCACGTCGAGAAAGGCGGCGGGCAAGCGTGCCTGCCTGCGATCCTTGAGGCAATACAGATACTCGGCGATCTGCGGCGCGCCTTCTACCGCGATGGTTCGCAGATCCGGATTGACGGGTACCTCCTGGCGGGCAATGAGACTCACACCGATATTGCGCAGAACGGCCTCGCGAATGGATTCGCGGCTGCCGATTTCCAGTTCGATAACAGGGCGAACCTGATGGGTGCTCAAGAAGGTCTCGGTCAACGTTCGGGTGGTGGAACCGTGTTCACGCATCAACAGGCATTGCCCGGCCAGCGCGCTGGGCGGCACGCAATCATGCATGGCCAGCGGGTGCTGCTTGTGGACGGCCAGCACCAAGGGATCGGTGCCCAGCACCAGGTGCATCAAACGCGGATCCTCCAGCCATTGCGAGGACGCCGCCAGGTCTACCCGGTACTCTTCCAGCGCCTCGAGGACGTCCTGAGAGTTGCCTATTTCCACTGACACGTCGATGTGGGGCAAACGTTCGCGAAATGCCTTGACCAGATCGAGTATGTAATAAGGCGCCGTCGCACCTATTCTGAGTGCCCCCCTGCCCTGGCCGCAGTTTCGCAGGTGGAACTCGATATCGGCTTCATGCTGAAGCAGGACTTTCACCTTGGGCAACAGCCTAGCCCCCTCATCGCTGACGGTCAGACGACGCCCGCCTCGATAGAACAACTCGACCGCGTAGCGGCTTTCCAGCTGCCGAATCTGCGTAGTGACCGTCGGCTGGCTCAAGCCAAGCTTCTTGGCCGCCTGGGTGACACTACCCAAAAGGGCGACGGTGTAGAACGCCTTCAGCTCTGCACTCAGCATGATTCAACAGGCTCCTCAAGATCGCTGGCGTGGTTGCGGAACACCCACCGGCGCAATAATGGTTTAATCCGTACACCGGGGTGCCATCAGGGGCTTCATGACAACGGATCCGTCTTCATGCGCCTGTCAGGGGCATGTGGACGTCACCTCGAGCGCTGAAGCGGGCACCGTGTTTGCCGTCGAGATTCCCACGGGTGCCGCTGATCTACCTTCTTCCACAGACGCGCAACGCTGATCATCCCGCGCGGCGCCCGTTCTGCGGGAGCTCCATTGCCGGCCCGCCGCAGACCGCTTTCAAGCCCGCGGCCAAGGCTCAGCGCCCGTGGCCGAGGTTGGCTTCGCTCATGTCCAGCTCTGCCAGCACCTCGCGCACGGCATCGTCCCCGATCCGGCGTTCGCGGCGCATTTCATAGAGTGCCAGGCGTTGCGCGCGCAGTGCCTTGATCCGCAGGTGGCGTTCGAGTTGATCCATTTGCCGCGCCAGCGCCTGGGCCTCGGCGGAATCCTCGAACGCGTCCAACTGCTGGCGGTACTCGGACATGATCCGCGCCTTGAGCTCGGTCGCCAAGGCCGCCTGACTGGCGTCCTGCTCGGTGGCTTTTTGCGTCGGATCTTCCTCTTCGAGCGAGCGAATGGCCGACTCGGCGGTGTGGCGCCAGGCATCCCGCACTTCCTGGCGAGCGCCCTGATCATCGCTGGTGGCCACGCCGCGCAGCAATAGCGGCAAGGCGATGCAGGCCACGACCAGCGACAGCAGGATGACACCGGCGGCAATGAAGATGAGCAGGTCCCGCTGGGGGAAGTCCTGACCGGGTGCCATCAACAGCGGCACCGACATGACGCCGGCCAGGGTTACCGCGCCGCGCACACCGCCCAGGGTCAGCAGGGCGCAGGAGCGGGCATCGGGCAGCCGCGTGATGGTGGCCTTGCCGCGCAGGCGGCGTATCCACGTCATCGCGCGCCAAGTGCTTTGCACCCAGACGAAACGCAGCACCAGCAAGACGCCGAAGATCGCCAGCACCTCCAGACAGCGCCACGACAACGCAGGCCACAACGTCGGCTCGTGGCTCAGCACTGCCTTGACGATATCCGGCAACTGCAAGCCGAGCAGGAGGAAGATCAAGCCGTTGAAGGCAAATTCCAGAAGCGCCCAGACGCTGCGGTTGAGGATGCGCGTGCGGGTCTGCCGGGGCAGCAGGTCCAGCCAGCTCTGCATCATGCCGGCAGCCACCGCGCTGAGGATGCCCGAGGCACCCAGGCGCTCGGCCAGCACATAGGCGGCAAACGGCAGCAACAGCATGAACACCACATGGGTCGCCGGATCGTCCCAGCCGCGCGCGATCATCCAGACACGCAGGCGCCCCACCACCCAGCTCAGCAGCACGCCCAATGCCAGGCCGCCGACCGCCACCAGGACGAACGTGACACTGGCGTCGGCCAGGGAGAACACTCCGGTGATCGCTGCCGCCAGGGCGAACTTGAAGGTCACCAGGCCCGAGGCATCGTTCATCAGCGCTTCGCCCTGAAGGATGCGCATCAGCGGGGTCGGCAAGCGGTCCTGGGCAATCGCCGACACCGCTACGGCGTCGGTCGGCGACAGTACCGCCGACAGGGCGAAGGCCACCGGCAGCGGAATGTCGGGCAGCAGCCAGTGAATGAAGTACCCCGCCCCCAATACCGTGAACAGCACCAGGCCCACCGCCAGCATCAGCACGGGGCCGCGGTAATGCCAAAGATCGCGCTTGGGAATGCGCCAACCATCGGAAAACAGCAGTGGCGGCAGGAACAGAAACAGGAACAGCTCAGGCTCCAGCGCAACGTGCAGGCCCAGGGTCGGCCAGGCGAGGATGGCCCCGGCGGCGATTTGCAGCAGTGGCAATGGCAAGGGAATGACGCGGGCGAACAACCGCGAAACGCCGACCAGCATCAACAGGATCAGCACGGTATAGGCGGTTTGCATGTGGCAGGATTTCCTTTGAATCGACAGGCAGGGATCATGGTAACGGTTTGCAACAGGTTTGGCCGCGAACGGGATGTCGCAGTTCAGGGATCGCTTCAAAGTCCAGCCGAGCCCAGCCCACGCAAGCATGGCGCTGTCACAGTCGATGCCGCATAATTCCCCGATTCGTTTTCGGGAGGCAGTGGGGCGCATTCGTAGCCCCTCCTAGATCAATGACGCATATTCTCTACGGCATCAAAGCCTGCGACACGATGAAGAAGGCCCGCACCTGGCTCGACGAGCACCAGGTGCAATACGCCTTCCATGACTACAAGACCGCTGGCATCGACCGCGAGCACCTGGCCCGCTGGTGCGACGAGCACGGCTGGCAGGTGGTGCTGAACAAGGCTGGTACCACCTTCCGCAAGCTTGCCGACGAACAGAAGGCCGACATCGACCAGGCCCGGGCCATCGAGCTGATGCTCGCCCAGCCGTCGATGATCAAGCGCCCGGTGTTGCAGCTTGGCGACAAGACCGTGATCGGCTTCAAGCCCGACATCTACGCAGCGGCCTTTGCCTGACACGGGCCCGCACTCATTCTGCACGAGGTAATTCCATGTCCAATTCTCTGTTCAGCCTGGCCTTCGGCGTCGGCACGCAAAACCGTCAAGGCACCTGGCTGGAAGTGTTCTACGCCCAGCCCCTGACCAACCCATCTACCGCGCTGGTCGATGCCATTGCACCCGTGTTGAACTACACCGGCGGCAACCAGGCCATCACCTTCAGCAACACCCAGGCTTCGCAGCTGGCCGAAGCGCTCAAGCACGTCGACCCGGCCCAGGCTGCCCTGCTCACTCGCCTGGCCGAGAGCCACAAGCCACTGGTCGCGACCCTGCTGGCCGAAGACGCCGCGCTGACCTCCACGCCCGAGGCGTACCTGAAGCTGCACCTGCTGTCGCACCGTCTGGCCCAGCCACACGGTCTGAACCTGGCCGGCATCTTCCCGTTGCTGCCCAATGTCGCCTGGACCAGCCAGGGCGCGGTCGATCTGGCCGAACTGGGCGAGCGTCAGCTGGAAGCCCGCCTGAAGGGCGAGTTGCTGGAAGTGTTCTCGGTGGACAAATTCCCGAAGATGACCGACTACGTCGTGCCGGCCGGTGTGCGCATCGCCGACAGCGCTCGTGTCCGCCTGGGCGCCTACATCGGCGAAGGCACCACCGTCATGCACGAGGGCTTCGTCAACTTCAACGCCGGCACCCAGGGCCCGGGCATGATCGAAGGCCGTGTTTCGGCCGGTGTGTTCGTCGGCAAGGGCTCGGACCTGGGCGGCGGCTGCTCGACCATGGGTACCCTGTCCGGTGGCGGCAACATCGTGATCAAGGTCGGTGAAGGCTGCCTGATCGGCGCCAATGCCGGTATCGGCATCCCGTTGGGCGACCGCAACACCGTCGAAGCCGGCCTGTACATCACGGCGGGCACCAAGGTGGCCCTGCTCGACGAGCAGAACCAACTGGTCAAGACCTTGAAGGCACGCGACCTGGCGGGCCAGCCCGACCTGCTGTTCCGTCGCAATTCGGTCACCGGCGCCGTGGAGTGCAAGAGCCACAAGTCGGCCATCGAACTCAACGAAGCGCTGCACGCTCACAACTAAGTGGCGATATCGGGCCCGGCATCTCTGCCGGGCCTCTTGCCCGGGGTCTTCGACCATGTTCCACGCCTCCCCCTGGCGCTCTGACTTCCCAGCCATCGCCGCCTTGCAACACCAGCAGCAGACCTACCTGGACAGTGCTGCCACCACGCAGAAACCACACGCCCTGATCGACGCCATCGGCCAGTACTACGCCCAGGGTGCGGCCAACGTGCATCGCGCGCAGCACCTGCCTGGCTCGTTGGCCACGCGTGCGTTCGAAGCCAGCCGTGAGAAGGTCGCGCAGTGGCTCAATGCAAGCAGTCCGGAGCAGATCGTTTTCACCCACGGCGCAACCAGTGCCCTGAACCTGCTGGCCTATGGCCTGGCCGAGCAGTTTCAGCCGGGCGATGAATTGGTGATCAGCGCCGCCGAGCACCACGCCAACCTGCTGCCCTGGCAGCAACTGGCCAAGCGTCGTGGCCTGTCGTTGCGGGTTCTGCCACTAGAAGCCAGCGGCGTGGTCGATCTGCAAGCGGCCGCACAGATCATCGGCCCACGTACTCGGGTATTGGCAGTGAGTCAGTTGTCCAATGTGTTCGGTGCGTGGCAACCGCTACCGGAGCTGCTGACCCTGGCTCGGGCTCAGGGTGCGATCACGGTGGTGGATGGCGCCCAGGGCGTGGTGCACGGACGCCATGATGTCGAACGCCTGCAGTGCGACTTCTATGTGTTTTCCAGCCACAAACTGTACGGCCCGGACGGCGTCGGCGTGTTGTATGGACGCCGCGAGGCGTTGCAGAAGCTCGCGCACTGGCAGTTCGGCGGCGAGATGGTGCACCAGGCCGACTACCAGAGCGCCAGCTTTCATCCCGCGCCCTTGGGCCATGAGGCAGGCACCCCGCCCATCGCCAGCGTCATCGGCCTGGGCGCGACTCTGGATTACCTGAGCGGCCTGGATGCGCAGGCGGTCGCCGAACACGAGGCAGGTCTGCATGCACAACTGCTGGCAGGGTTGCGCGCGCGCAGTGGCGTTCAACTGCTCGGCGCACCGCAGGTCGCGTTGGCCAGCTTTGTCGTGGAGGGCGTGCACAATGCCGACCTGGCGCACCTGCTGACCGATCAGGGCGTCGCCGTGCGGGCCGGACACCACTGCGCCATGCCGCTGATGAAGCACCTGGGTTTGTCGGGCGCCATTCGTGTGTCCCTTGGCCTGTACAACGACTCAGGGGATTTGCAGCGGTTTTTCGAGGCGCTGGACAAGGCGCTGGAGATACTCGTATGACGATGAGTCCACAGGCACACGAGGCGCTACAGGTGTTCACCCAGGCCGCCGGGTGGGAGCAACGCGCGCGGTTGCTGATGCAGTGGGGCGAACGCCTGGAACCGCTGAGTGACGAGCAGAAAGTAGAGGCCAATCGCGTGCACGGCTGTGAGAGCGTGGTGTGGCTGGTGGCCGAGCGGCAGGGCGAGCACTGGCACTTCAAGGCGGCCAGCGATGCCCGGATGATCCGCGGCTTGCTGGCGCTGCTGCTGGTGCGGGTTCAGGGGCTCGATTCCCAAGCGTTGCGTGAGTTGAATCTTAACGCCTGGTTCGAGCAACTGGGCCTGGGCCGCCAGCTGTCACCTTCGCGCAGCAATGGGCTGAACGCGGTATTGAAGCGGATGAGCGAACTGGCGTGAACCTGTTGGTCGGGTGAGCAGCCCTTCCCTCAGACTCCCGCCTTGACCCGGTCCGCCGGCCGCCGCACTCCGGCGACGATCTTGTCGACCGCCTTGGTCGCCGCCACCATGCCGAAAGTCGCCGTCACCATCATCACTGCGCCAAAGCCCCCCGCGCAGTCCAGTTTCACCCCGTCACCGACGAAACTCTTCTGCAGACAAATGCTGCCATCGGGCTTGGGATAGCGCAGCTGCTCGGTGGAAAACACGCAGGGCACGCTGTAGTGACGGGTGACCGTGCGCGAAAAGCCATAGTCGCGACGCAGAGTCGAGCGCACCTTGGACGCCAGCGGATCGTTGAACGTCCGGTTCAGGTCGCACACTTGAATCAGGGTCGGATCGATCTGCCCGCCGGCGCCGCCCGTGGTGATGATCTGGATCTTGCGCCGCTTGCACCAGGCGATCAGCGCGGCCTTGGCATTCACGCTGTCGATGCAGTCGATCACGCAATCGATGTTCGGCGTGATGTATTCAGCCATGGTGTCGCGGGTGACGAAATCAGCCACCGCGTGCACGGTACAACCGGGGTTGATGCCACGCAGCCGCTCGGCCATCACCTCGACCTTGGGCTTGCCGACGGTGCTGTCGAGCGCATGCAACTGACGGTTGGCGTTGCTGACGCAGACATCGTCCAAATCGAACAGCGAGATTTCGCCCACCCCGGTGCGGGCAATCGCTTCCGCCGCCCAGGAGCCGACGCCGCCCACACCCACGATGGCCACGTGCGCATCACGCAGGCGCTGCATGCCCTCCAGGCCATACAGGCGCGCAATACCGGCGAAACGGGGATCTTCTGTACTCATGGGGCGGCACCTCAAAAAACCGGCGCGCAGTATACATCACAGCCCGATGCAGGAGCGGTCATGGCATGCGCCGCCCTTTTCGCGGTCACGGACCGCTCCTACGGACGAGGGAAACCGTTAATATAGCGCCTGACCGTCATTATCCGAGGTGAACCCCATGAGTTCGTCCACACCCCACACCGCCAAGCTCGATCGCATTCTGGCCGATGCCCAGCGCGAGCGCGAAAGCGGCTACCGCGACAAGGCCCTGCGCATGTACCCCCACGTGTGTGGCCGTTGCGCCCGCGAGTTCGCCGGCAAGCGCCTGAGCGAGCTGACCGTGCACCATCGCGACCACAACCACGACAACAACCCCCAGGACGGCTCCAACTGGGAACTGCTGTGCCTGTACTGCCACGACAACGAGCACTCGCGCTACACCGACCAGCAGTACTATGCCGAAGGCTCGACGAGCAGCCCGACCATCGCCAAGGCGACCCACAACCCCTTCGCGGCCCTGGCCGGATTGATGAAAAAAGACTGAGCGAGCACGTGGCCAACAAACGGTACAGCTGCATCGGGTTGTTCAACCCCAAATCCCCGGAAAACGTCGGCTCGGTGATGCGCGCCGCCGGTTGCTATGGGGTCAATTCGGTGTTCTACACCGGCAAGCGCTACGAGCGTGCGCGGGATTTCGTCACCGACACCAAGCGGGTTCACTACGACATCCCGCTCATCGGCATCGACGACCTGCAGAAGATCATCCCCCTGGGCTGCACGCCCGTGGCCGTGGAACTGGTCGACGGCGCACGCCCGCTGCCCGAGTACACCCACCCGGACCGTGCCATCTACATTTTCGGCCCCGAAGACGGCAGCCTCGACCAAAGCGTGCGCGACTGGTGCGAAGACACCATCTACATCCCCACCACCGGCTGCATGAACCTGGCGGCCACGGTCAACGTCGTGCTCTACGATCGACTGGCCAAGGGCAACAACACGCGGTCCGGGCCCAAATTCAAATAAGCCGATGGAACAGCGTGACGATTTGGCAGTCAGCTTGTTATCACTGCCCTATCAGGAGATTCACCATGAGCGACAGCAAAACCGTGGACGTCATCAAATCCGTTACTCAGCCCGACTACCATAACGTCAAGGGTTGGGAACGTGCCGGCTCGCTGCTGGTAGGCGTCGTCACGATCGGCAAGGGTCTGCGCCGCGGCGGGATCTTCGGCCTGATCCAGGTGGCCATCGGCGGCGCTGCCCTGGCACGCGGTTGGAGCGGTCACTGCGCAGCCAAGTCGCTGGCCGAAAAAGGTCGTAGCGATCTGGAAGAGATCCGCAGCAAGATCGAGCGTGCGGGCGAAGACCTGCTGAATCTGAAGAAGAATGCCGATTCGGCCACCGACACGGCGACCGTGACCGGTGAAGATCCGACTGTGACCCCCAAGGTCTAAGCGTCCGGTATCAGGCGCACCCCTGCACGCTGCGGGGATGCGCTTCACCCGTGTGAATCGACCCTCGCAAAATGAGCCCTGCGCTCGATCAGCCCGCCCGAAAGATCAGATAGTCTTCCCAGTCGTCTTCATCGACATCCTTCTCGCTGACCATCTTTCCAGACTGCGAAATACGCTGTTTGTGCACCTGTTCGCGATCACCGCAGACCAGATGATGCCACAGCGGCAAATCCTGCCCCTGGCTGACCAAGCGGTATCCGCAGGTGGGCGGCAGCCACTTGAACTGGTCGGCCTGGCCGGGCGTCAGCTGGATGCAGTCAGGCACTTCGAGCTTGCGCCTTGGGTAATCGCTGCACTGGCAGGTCTTGAGGTCCAGCATCTTGCACGCCACGCGGGTGTAGTAAACGCTCTCGTCATCCTCGTCCTCGAGCTTCTGCAGACAGCACAGGCCGCACCCGTCGCACAGCGACTCCCACTCGACCGGATCGAGTTGGTCGAGCGTCTTGCGCATCCAGAAGGGTTCGACGATGGCGGCCATGTTACCGAGTGTCCTGTACGAAATTGACGGTTCAGGCATAGGCGGTACCTGAAAGGGCCGCCAGTCTAGTGCGCTGCGGCCCGCGGGCCAAGCCTTGGCGACTGCCGGTCAAGCTTCACTTGTCAGGCGCGATCGATTCGCAGTAGGTTTTGCCCCTGTCATCCATCACTCTCTCATTCAGGAATGCCATGAGCGCCAATCCCCGCATCGCCGACTACGCCATCCACGAGCAATTCATCAATCGCTGGTCGCCCCGTGCGTTCGAGCCGGTCGAGATCGAACAGGACACCCTGCTCAGCTTCTTCGAAGCCGCTCGCTGGGCCGCTTCGGCCTACAACTCGCAACCTTGGCGCTTTCTCTACGCGCGCCGTGGCACGCCGAACTGGGAGCGTTACCTGGGTCTGCTCAATGAATTCAACCGCTCCTGGGCGCAGCACTCGTCGGCGATCGTGATCATCGCCTCGAAGACCACCTTCACCGCACCCGGCGCGACCGAGGAATCGCCTGCGCTGTGGCACACCTTCGACACCGGTTCGGCTTGGGCTCACCTGGCGCTGCAAGCCAGCATCAGCGGCTGGCACACCCACGGCATGGCCGGTTTCGACCAGGACAAGACCCGTGAAGAGCTGAAAGTCCCCGCCGAATACGCGCTGCACGCCGCCGTGGCCATCGGCAAGCTGGGCGACAAGGCCACCCTGGCCGAATACCTGCAAGGCCGCGAGCTGCCGAGCCCGCGTCTGCCTCTGAGCCAACTGGTGGCCGAAGGCGACTTCACGCTGTGATCCGAAGGGTCGGCGCGCCATCCGCCGCCGACCCTGCTTCCCTCCATCCCCGCAACTCAATAGCCGCGAGCGAAATCCACTTCGCCGCGCAGCGGCTTGCCGTCCTGCCACGCCTGCAGGTTCTCGACGAACAACTCAACCATGGCCGACGGCGAGGTCGGTGCTGCGCTGTGGCCGGTGAGCAGCAAGCCCCACGCGGTCCAGAAGGGATGCTTGACCGGCAACGGCTCCTGCCGACAGACGTCGATGACCGCACCGGCCAGGTGCCCTTCCTTGAGCGCTTCCACCAGATCCGCGTCCACCACCGCCACGCCGCGTCCGGCGTTGATGAACAGCGCTTCGGGCTTGAAACGCTTGAACATCGCGGCATCGAACAAATCGTGGGTCTGCGGGGTGTCGGGCAGCAGGTTGATGACATAGTCGGCCTGCGCCACCAGGCGCCCGAGCTCGGCGAGCGGTGCCACTTCGGCGAAAGGCGCCAGCGTTCTTGTACTGCTCGCCACCCCGTTGAGGGTGACACCGAAGGGTTGCAGGAAACTCGCCACCGCCTGGCCTATCTCGCCGACACCGACGATCAGCACGCTGCGCCCGGCCAGGCTCGAGCCGGGGCGCGGATCCCATTTGCGCTCGACCTGGCTGACCAGTCGCGCCAGCACCTCGCGTTCATGGCCGAGCATATACGTCAGCATGTATTCGGCCATCACCTGACCGAAAATACCCACCGCACGGGTCAGGCGATAGCCGCGCGGCAAGCCTTCCTTCAATAGCGGCGTGATGCCCGCCCAGGTCGACTGCGCCCATTGCGGCGTCGCGCCGGTGCGCAACAGGTTGACGAACAGGCCCGGCTGGCCGAGCCACACCGGGCAATCTGCCGCCAACCGCGCCAGTTCGGCCGGATCGCCGCTGGTCTGTACATTCAAATGAGGAGCAGCTGCGCCGAGCAACCTGGCGTAAACGGCGTAATCGTGTTCGGCGATCAGAACGCGGGTCATTGCGAAACCTTGGTCAAGACAGCTGGCCGACCCTGTTTCAGCAGGGCGGCAGCAGATAGGGATGATCAGATGGGGTCGTTGCGGCGCAGCAGCTCTTCGGGAAGATGCTCGATGTACTCGTCTTCGGCGGGCGGCATCTGCAGGTGATAACCTTGGGTGTCCAGGTGTTCCAGCACCAGATTGATGTCTTCACGCGCCAGGGCGCGCTCGGGGCTCAATACCAGGTCGAAGGCGTGCACCGGCTTGCCGAACACCCCCAGCAGGCCTTCGGGCACGCGCTCCAGCGCGTCGCTCTTGAGCACATAGAGGTACATTTCGTTCTTGCGCGGGCTGCGATAGATCGAGCAGATGCGTTTCATGACGGTTCTCCAGCGTTGGCCAGGCTGTCGAGCAGGGCCTGCCCCATGCGCTCGCGTCGCCATCCACGCAGCGAATCGGGCAATTGATAAGGGCCATCGGGGTAGCCGGTCTTGAGCAGGGCCTCGAGGGTTTTCTTGCGCAGCATCAGCTCGGGTGCCATGTTCAGGCGCTCCGCTTCGCGTTGGCCGATGGCGCGCATCTGCTTGAGCACGGCCGAGCTTTCGATGGGCAAAGGCTCGGGCAGCGCCGCCGGCCACTGCTCGGGCGGAACGCTGGCACCGGTCTTGATCAACTCCAGAATCTGCTCGCCATCCTGGCGGACGGTACGCGGATGCATGTCTTCGATCTTGGCCAGGGTCTGCAGGTTGTCCGGTTGCAGCTTGGCCAGCGGCCACAGCGACTGCTCACGCACGATGCGGTTGCGTGGCAGGTTGCGCGCACGGGCCTCCCGCTCGCGCCAGGCGCACAACTCGCGCAGCACTGCCAATTGCGCGCGCGACAGCTTCCACGCCAGCTTGGCGTCACGGTACAACTCGTCGGGGTTCAGTTCGCGGCGCAGTTGGGCAACCAGTTCGGCGCCGTCTTCAAGGACCCAGGCGTACTTGTCCTCGGACAACTGCGGACGCAGCTTCTCGAAAACTTCGGCCAGGTGCACGGCATCTTCGGCGGCATAGCTGACCTGGGTATCGGACAACGGTCGCTGCAGCCAATCCGAACGGGTCTCGCCCTTGGGCAGCTCGATGCCCAGCACTTCCTGCACCAGGCGCGAGTAACCCATGGAGAAACCCAGGTTGAGGTAGGCCGCCGCCAATTGGGTGTCGAACAGCGGCGCCGGTAGGCTGCCGGTCAGGCGCAACAAAACTTCCAGGTCTTCGCTGCAGGCGTGCAGCACCTTGATCACCGCAAGGTTTTCCAGCAGTTGAGTCAGCGGTTGCCATTGCGTGATCGACAAGGGGTCGATCAGAAAAGCGCTGGCGCCGTCGCCGATCTGCAGCAGTCCGGCGATCGGGTAGAAGGTGTCGACCCGCATGAATTCGGTGTCGAGGGCGACGTACGGCAGGCGCTGCCAGTGGGCGCAATGCTCAGCCAGGCTGGCATCGTCGCGAATCCAGTGAATATCGATGGCCACAAGCCTCTCCCACGAATAATGGCGCGCAGTATATATCGGCCCTGCCCCCACGGGGACATCCATCCGTGCCTGCGGTCGCCAATCCTGAGAGCACCCGTTGCGGACACATGCATTGAACGATCTGCCCCCGACTGTGGGTCGAAGCTAGGCATGGGGTCGTTTTCGATGGCCCGCCATTCTGTCCACACTGACCAGAGGTGTCGAGATGCCGGTAAAACACAACCTGTTCGCTGACCTGAAACTGAGCAAGGAAGAGGTCGAAACCCGCGCCAAGAGCGATGATCGCCTCAGCCAGCTACTCACCGAATACCACGTCAGCGACGCCGACGTGGTCAAGGCCGAAGACCGCGCCGCGCCGGACGACGAGGTCAAGAAGCTCAAGGAAAAACGCCTGCTGATCAAGGACAAGATCGTCCAGCAGCTGGGCTAGTGCGAGCATGGGAGGCGGCGCAGGCGCGCCGCTTCCACAGTCCTCACAGCGCCGAGGATTCGCGCTTCAGGTCCGCATGGCGAAACGGCTTGGTCGCCCCTGAAAGCGACGTGGCCACCTGATCAAGCCAGTGCTCTGCGGTGAATTTCGGCGCACTGGCCGCAAGCACGATCAGCATCAACCCGGGCACCAGCGCAGTCGGCCCGAGATGTCGTAGACTCCAGCGCTCCAATACCAGAAGAAACCCCAGCGCAGCGCTCCCGCCGATCACCGCACCCATGATGGCCTCCGCCATCGGGTGGATCACATTGCCCACCAGCGTTGCCGCGAACCAGACCCCAAAGCCAAGACCCGCCAGCGCCGCTGGCCATCGCATCTGTCGGTGGATCTGCCGCGCGAGCACACTCGCCAGCACCGGCATCATCAAACACGCATTCATCGCATGGCCACTGAACACGGCAATGTTCAACGACGGCAGGCCGATGCCCCAGCCCTTGAACAGAATCTTGCTGGCGCCGACCAGGGCGTAGGCGCACAGCACCGTCAGCAACCACACGGCACATGCGGCGCGGGCGCCGCTCAGCCACAACCAACCTGCAATCACCAGCGCAATGGGGAACATCACGGTGATAGCACCGTACTCCAACAACATGCATCACTCCTTCACAATCGAACCAACTGCGCCGGTCGTGTAGATCCGGCGCGACATCAAGGCGTCTTGTTGAGCGTTATACGCGAGATATCATGGACCGCGATGTACTTCTTGGCATTCTTCGACACACGCACGCATCCGAACACCAGCACGTAGGCACCGGCCAGGTCCTCGAGCTCGTGAATGGGAAAGCGCTGGGTGAAATCATCGGCCAGCGAACTGTCGACCACCACGCTCAAGTCCTGCCGCCCGCCGGTGTTGAGCCACAGGCTTGGCGGCTGATCGCCCGACTGCGCCGCATCGGAGATCAAGCCCCAATAACCGCGCATGCGCTCCAGCTCATCAAACTCGGCATGGGCGAACGGCACGAAGAAATCGCGGACCTTGAACAGCCCGCTTTCCACCGAGATCAACTGCTCCGAACGACGAAAATCCTCACTCAGGATCAGGTTCTTCAGCAACGTGCTCAAGCGCCGATGACGGGTCTGGGTTCTTTGTGCGGCATGCCCGCCACTCTGCCGGCCTGCGCCATAGGTGGCCTCTGCGCCCTCCTCCACGGCGTGATGATGCAACGGTGCGCCAAAGGCAAAGTCAACCTCGATGCGCTCGCCCCGGTTGACCACATCGTCCTGCTCCAGCGTGTCACCGCGGTACAACGCACTCTGCGGCCCGCCCATGTCGCAGAACTCGGCATGGGGCCGGGCACCGAAGCAGGAGGCCTGTCCACTGCGCGCCGACTTGCGATAGAACCCTGGCCCCATGCAACGCGGACACAACAGATTGCGCCGCATGACACCAATGCACTTGGGGCTCAGCGCCTCGAATCCGGCGATGTCGTAAACGGTATTGTTGATGGTGCACAAGGCGACGTCCATGCAGCTCTCCGGCTCGGGTCTCAGGTAGGGATGCGGGAGGTTGGCAGTGGACGGGGTGGGATGATAGGCGAAGGGGGGATTTTCAGATTTTTCTTACAGGGTTTCTGCTGCGCAGCTTTTTTGGCGAAAGCACGGGTTAGCGAGCCGGAACGCAACGGCTCACTTTGCACAGAGGTACGGGTGGCTGAAACACGGATCGGAAGTTTGCCGGGTCGTTTTTCAGGCCTTGGCAATCTCTGGCGTCAGCAGCCATTCGGCGCTGTCATTCCAGACGTCCATGCGGACTATCTTGCCATTACGCACCTCGAATCGATCCAGGTAACGGTTGCCCGAGAAACTGCGGCCATCAGCCCATTCGCCATAAAGCGTTCCGTTTGAATACACCACGGTGTGATCACCACGGTCCATCCAGTCGAAATCACCCAGGGCCTTCTTGACCCACGCGTAACGTGAACCGTTGAACGCAGTGATTGCCTGGGGATCAGGCATCACCCGTCCGCCGGTAAAGGTGATCTGCACATCCTCACTCATGAACGTCGCGGCGCGGACCGGATCCGGAGCCATCGAGGCTTCGAGGAAACTGCTAACAATCTGTACGTCTTTGTTCATATCGATCATCGTCATAACTCCTGAATCATGGGAAGTCCGCTGATGGCGGATGCATCCGCTTGGTGCAAAACGCTTTATTTTGGCGCGCAGACTGCGGTATTCACGGACATATCGGCCATTTTTATGGATCCAGCGACTGGCATCCTACTTGCTAGCAATAAATATGCAAATGCTAGCAATCAGGAGAGTAAACCATGGCCACCTGGCTTCCAAACCTGCAACGTCTGCTGTTCCCCGTGGCTGCGGCAGCCACGCTCAACCTGGCGATGATCCATGGCGCGCAAGCGGTCGAACCGCCGATCAAAGTCGGTTTGGTAGCCGCCCTTTCGGGCCAATCGGCCAAGTCCGGGGAAGCCCTGACCCGCGGCCTGACCATGGCCATCAATGAGGTCAATGCCAGCGGCGGCGTGCTTGGCCGTCAGTTGGAGCTGGTGCGTCGAGATGATGAAAGCAACCCGTCCAAGGGGATGCTCGCCGCGCGCGAGCTGGTCCAGCGCGAGAAGGTCACCGTGCTGTTCGGCGGCCTGGACACGCCGGTCTCTCTGGCTATCGTGCCGCTGGCCAATCAGCTGAAAGTACCGTTCATGGGCATCTGGGCCGCGGGTACGAAAATCACCGAAAACGGTGCGGCAGACAACTACGTGTTCCGGGTCTCTGCCGTTGATGAGCTGGTGGACGAAGCCCTGGTGCAATACGGGGTCGACAACGGCATGAAAAAGCCGGGCATGATCCTCATCAATAATCCCTGGGGCGAATCCAACGAGGCAGGTTTCAAACGCGCCCTGGAAAAACGCAGCCTGGCCAATGCCGGTGTCGAGCGCATTCAGGACAGCGACCTGGATGTGGTTCCGCAACTGACTCGCCTGAAAAACGCCGGCGCGGACACTCTGCTGATGGTGGGCAACGTGGGTCCTTCGGCACAGGTGGTCAAATCCCTGGACCGCATGGGCTGGGACGTGCCTGTGGTTTCTCACTGGGGGCCGGCGGGTGGTCGTTTCGGCGAACTGGCGGGGCCGAACGCGTCCAAGGTCCATTTCATTCAGACCTACGTGTTCACGGAACACAACGGTGCCAAGGGCGATGCATTGCTGGCCGCATTGAAGACGGCCTACCCGCAGATCAAGACCGTGGCCGACGTCACCCCGGCAGTCGGCATCGCCAACGCGTACGACGCGCTGCATCTCGCCGCTCAAGCCATCGAAAAGGCCGGCACCACGCAGGGCCCTGCCGTGCGCGACGGTTTCTACGCAGTCACGGACTATGACGGCTTGATCAAGCACTACAAGCAGCCGTTCAGCCCATCCAAGCATGATGCCCTGGGCCCTGACGACTATATCTTCACCCACTTCGTCAACGACCAGATCGTGCCGCTCAAGCCTCAGGAGTAAGCGATGTTCACCGCCGCCGTTATCACCGGGCTCGGCCTGGGCAGCATGTACGCCTTGCTGGCATTGGGTTTTCACCTCACCTACGTCGTATCGCGCACCGTCAACTTTGCCCAGGGCAGCGCCATGATGGTCGGTGCGGTGCTCGGCTACCTGTTTTGCATCAACTGGGGCTGGCCACTGTGGCTGGGCGTGCCACTGACATTGATCCTCTGTGCGGTGTATGGCTTGGTGATCGAGCGCTACCTGGTGCGGCCCTTTCACAGCCGTGGTTCGCAGGCCTGGTTGATGGCAACGGTGGCGGGCGGGATTCTGGTGGACAACTTGGCGCTGTTTACCTTCGGCAAGGAACCTCGGCAGTTCGAGAGCCGCTTGGTGAACCTGAATGTCGAGCTGTTCGGCAGCCACATCAGCGCCCTGCAGTTGCTGATTCCACTGGCAGGCGCGGCCGTCGCCCTGGCGCTGTACCTGGTACGGCGTTACACCCGACTGGGCAAGGTACTGGAAGCCTGCGTGCAGAATCCGCGCGCCGCGATGCTGATGGGCATCAACGTCAATCGTGTGGTCGCCATCGCCTTTGCGCTGTCGACCGTCTTCGCGGCGGTGGCGGGCCTGTTGATTGCGCCACTGTTCAGCGTCAACGCGGAAATGGGCATGTTGTTCGGATTGAAAGCCTTTGCGGTGGCGATTCTCGGTGGCATCGGCAGCGCGGGCGGTGTGTTCGCCGCCGGATTGCTGTTCGGCCTGGCCGAGGCGTTGATCACCCTGTACTTCGGCTCGGCATTCACCCAGATATTCACGTTTGCGCTGGTCATTCTGGCGCTGGCGATTCGGCCTAACGGCCTGTTCGGCAGCCGGGTATTGGTGAAAGTATGAACAACCTCAAAACCCTGGTCGCTCCAGCGTTCATCGCCTTGCTCGCTGTGGTCTGCGGCGTCATGGCGTTCACGCTCGACAGCTACTCGTTACTGGTTTTCACGCTCTGCGCCCTGGCGGCGGTGGTCGGCGTCGGCCTCAATATCCTGATTGGCCTGAGCGGACAGATTTCCTTCGGGCATATCGCGTTCTACGCGATAGGCGCCTATGTATCGGCACTCTTGACCATGGCCGGATGGACGCTGTGGCTGGCCCTGCCAATGGCCGGTGCGGTGGCGGGTCTGATTGGCGCGCTGCTGGCGATCCCCGCGCTTCGGGTCAGCGGCCCTTACCTGGCGATGATCACCATCGCCTTTGCGTTCGTGGTGCATCACGGCTTGATCGAATGGCGGGACGTGACCGGTGGCTCCAACGGCTTGATGGGTATCCCGCTACCGGAGTTCGCCGGCCTGGATCCAGCGATCCTGCTCGCCCTGCTGGCCGCCGCGCTGATGATCGGCGCGCTGCTGTTCTATCGACGCCTGAGCCAGAGTGGCTGGGGCAAGGCCATGCGTGCGGTGAAAACCTCGGAAATCGCGGCACGCTCGCTGGGCTTCAATCCGGTGATCAGCAAGGCCCTAGCGTTCGCATTGTCCGCGGCCCTGACCGGGCTGGCAGGCGGTTTGCTCGCGCCATTGCTGATGTTCATCAACCCGGAATCCTTTCCCTTCTCCCAATCCATCCTGTTCGTTCTGGCCGTGATCGTGGGCGGCAGTGGCATGCTGTTCGGGCCGCTGATCGGCGCAGTGTTGATCGTGCTGGTCCCGGAACTGCTCTCGGATTTTGCCGAATACCGGCTGTTGATCTTCTCCCTGCTCCTGCTCATCGTGTTGTGGATCGCGCCCAACGGACTGCTGGGCGCCCTTGCCCGACGCCTGATCAAACCGGTGCGCTTGCTGCCGCCGACGTCCATCGATCAAGCACGCATGGCCGCGCATCTACGCAGCCGTGGCCCGTCCTCGGGGTTGCGGGTTTCCGATATCGGCATTCGCTTCGGTGGTGTGCAGGCCGCGCAACACGTCAGCCTGCAGGCACCCGCTGGCAGTATCACCAGCATCATCGGCCCCAACGGCGCGGGCAAAACCACCGTTCTGAATATGATCAGTGGATTCTACGCACCGGACAGCGGCCAGATCGAATTGCAGCAACCGCTGGCCGGCCTGCCCGCCTGGAAAACCGCCAGGGCCGGCATCGCCCGTACTTACCAGACCACCTTGCTGTTCGGCGAAATGTCCGTACTCGACAACCTGTTGGTGGCGATGCAGAAGGGACGCCTGGGTCTGCCATTCAGCCGCGCCCTGGACACACAACGCAGCCTGGCGCTGGATCTGCTGGCATTGGTGGGCTACCGCGGCGAGGTGAATATTCCCGCCGAAGATTTGCCTCACGTAGACCGTCGCCTGGTGGAAATAGCCCGGGCGCTTGCGACCGCACCGGCGGTATTGCTGCTGGATGAACCTGCGGCAGGCCTCAGTCGTCGCGACACCGACGATCTGGCGACACTGCTGCGCAAGCTGGCGGACTTCGGCCTCACGGTCATTCTGGTCGAGCACGACATGACGCTGGTCATGTCGGTGTCCGAGCATTTGCTGGTGCTTGACGCTGGCAAGCCGATCGCCTCGGGACCGCCGTCTGAAATCCGCCAGAATCCGCAAGTGATCGCGGCCTATCTGGGCGGCACCGACTATCAGGCCACCGCGCGTGCCCAACCTTGGGCCGGTAGCCGCGACGCACGTCTGTACGTCAAGGATCTAGTCATCGACTACGGCGCGTCCGCCGTGGTCAACAAGGTCAATCTGCTGGTTAATCCTGGCGAGCTGGTGGCCATTCTCGGCGCGAACGGCGCTGGCAAATCGAGCATTCTGCAATGCCTGGCCGGCCTGCATCGCGCCAGCAGCGGCAGCATCCTGCTCGACAACGAAAATATCGAACAGACCAGCGCCAGCCTGATTGCCGCACAGGGCCTGGCACTGGTGCCCGAAGGCCGTCAGGTCTTTCCTTACCTGAGCGTGCGCGACAATTTGCTACTGGGCGGTTACTCACGCCGCGAAGCCTTCGATACCGGCGCTGAAATCGAGGCCATCCTCAAGCGCTTCCCTCGCCTGCGCGATCGCATCGACAACCCGGCCGGCCTGCTGTCCGGTGGTGAACAGCAAATGGTTGCCGTGGGTCGCGGTCTGATGGCGAAGCCGAAAATCCTGTTGCTCGACGAACCCTCCCTGGGCCTGTCGCCCGCCATGATCGGCGAGCTTTACGACGCGCTGGCTGCCCTGCGTGACGAGGGCGTGACCATTCTGCTGGTGGACCAGATGGCCAACCTGGCGCTGCAAGTGGCTGATCGTGCGTATGTGCTGGAAACCGGGACCATCGTGAAAACCGGCAGCGCCGCTCAATTGCGCGAAGACAAAGACTTGGCTGCGGCCTACCTGGGCGAAGGTGTCAGTGCATGAAGGCGATGAAGATCATCAATGTGCGGCTTGGCGCCGATAACCACCTGAGCGAGCTACAGGTGGAGAACGGCTATTTCGTCGAAGCCTTGAGCGCAGACGCAGGCCCGTGGGAAACCCTCGATTTGCGTGGACAGCTCGTCATGCCCGGCCTGATCGAAACCCACATTCACTTGGACAAAGCCTGCATCATGCAGCGATGCCATCTTCAGGAAGGCACGTTGGCGGAAGCGGTGGCCCAAACCCGAGCGGCCAAAGCCGGGTTTACCGAAGACGATGTGTATCGACGCGGTGCGCAGGTGCTGGACAAGGCAATCGTGCAAGGCACCACGCACATGCGCACTCATGTGGAGCTGGATCCACAGATCGGCTTGATCGGTTTCCATGCCATTCGCCGTTTGCAGGCCGACTATGCATGGGCGATCACCCTGGAACTGTGTGTTTTTCCGCAGGAAGGAATGCTCAACAACCCAGGGACCGAGGCACTGTTGTGCCAGGCGCTGGAAAGCGGTGCAACGGTCCTGGGTGGGTGCCCGTATATGGACAGCGACCCGCTGGGGCAGATCCAGCGGCTTTTCGAACTGGCCACACGCTACGACTGCGACCTGGACCTGCATCTGGATTTCGATTTGAACCCCGAAGGCCTGACCGTCATGGAAGTCGCGCGCTGCACTCGGCTGCATGGTTGGGGCGGACGCGTGACCATCGGCCATGTGACCAAGCTGTCCGCCTTGCCCCAGGAATCACTGACGGTGCTCGCACTGGAGCTGGCCGAAGCGGGCGTTCAGGTGACCTGCCTGCCCAGCACCGACCTGTTCCTGATGGGTCGCGACGTGTTCCACAACAAACCTCGGGGGCTGGCACCGCTGGCGCATCTGCACGCCTGCGGCGTGACGTGTTCGGTGTCCACCAACAATGTCGGCAACCCCTTTACGCCCTATGGCGATGCTTCGCTGGTGCGTCAGGCCAACCTCTTCGCCAACGTCAGCCAGATGGGCACAGTGCCGCAGTTGCTGCAGTGCCTGGCCTGGGTATCCAGCGAATCGGCACGCCTGATTAGACTGAAAGATTACGGCCTGCTACCGGGCTGCCGCGCCGACTTCATCGTCTTCGACGCGCCTTCGCCAGCAGCGGTGATCGCCGAGATAAGCGCCCCGGTGATGGGCTTCAAGGGTGGCAGGCAAACATTCAGTCGACCGGTCGGGATGTTGCTGAGGCCATGATTGAACGGGCAAGCCTGCCCGTCAGCCACTCAGCGCCTGCTTGAGGTTGAACTCCTCCAGGGCTCGCTCTTCCAGCGCCAACTGCCCTTCAAGTTCGTCCAGGTGCTCCAGCATGACCCGTACGGCCCCCGCGTTATCGCCCTGTTCCAGCGCGGTGATGATCTGCTGATGTTCGTCCGACGCGCATGACGGCACATCGTTGCGCTGGTACAGCGCCACGATCAATGAGCTGCGCACCATCAGATTTCCAAGGATATCGCTGAGCACGACGTTTCCACTGATTTCGCCGAGCATGAGGTGAAATTCACTCAGCTCGCGAACGATGGCGCGTCGATCGGTATCGCTGGTGGCTTTGCGCTCGTTGTTCATATGGCTGGCAATGCGCTGGCGGTGCTTGCGCATCACGGCCGGGGTAATGGCCTCGACGATCGCCCGTTCGATGGCGCGACGGGCGCTGAAGATATCCCGCGCTTCCTTGGCGGTGGGCTGCGCCACCATGGCGCCCCGATTGGCTTCGATGGTCACTACTTTCTGCATCGCCAACCGCTGCAGGGCGACTTGCACGTGATTGCGGTTGGCCTGCAGGGTTTCGACGATGTGGGCTTCGACCAAGCGAGTGCCGGGCGGCAGGCGATGGTGGGCAATAGCCTTGAACAGCGCATCGACGATACGCTGCACCTCAAGCTGTTTGGCAGTGACGGTACTCAACCCCATCGTTTCCTCTGTTGTCTAGAAAGCCTCATGCCTATACACGAGATGGCTAGTATCCGGCAAATACCCGTTCAACCTTCAGTCTGCCTGACCAAGTGCCGTACCCTCGCCTCGCGGATCATGCATGGCACTGCGCCGCCCCTGGGCATCGATGGCGATGATACCGGCATGGCCCGTCATCGGGCTCTGCGCCGGTATGATTTCCACCCCATGACCCAGCGCCTCCAGGCCTTCGATGCTCGCGGCGCTCATGTCGCCTTCGAGTTTGAGGTTGTCGGTGCTGTCGAAAAAACTGCGGCCCAGCAAAAAGCGCGGGGTGCGCAAGGCCTGATCGATAGGCTGCTGATAGTCGATGAGCTGCGTCGCCAGGACCATCTGCGTCTGCGGTTGACCATCGCCTCCCTGAGTGCCGAAGAACCAGCGGCGACCATCGTCGGCCAGGTAACAGGATGGGTTGAGCGTATGGGCGGGACGCTTGCCGGGGGCCCAGCCGTTGACGTGTTCGGGACTGGCGTTGAAACCCGCAGCACGGTTCTGCCACAGCACTCCGGTGTCGCCCAGAATACAGCCCGAGCCGAAGTCGTGAAACAGGCTCTGGATGAGGCAGGCCGTCCGGCCCTGGGCATCGGTTGCAGCCATCCAGACCGTATCGGCCGGGCGTCCCGGCTCGTTCCACGGCACTGCACGCTGGTCGTCGATGGCATCGGCATACCCCTGAACGTGCCGCTCATCGAGACTGGCGGCGAAATCCCAAGCGGTGCTCAGCGGATCGCACAACTGCGCGTTGCGGCGCAGCAGACCTTGCTTGATGGCTTCGACCAGGTAGTGGTAATAAAGCGCGCTGCCATTGCCGACCTGGGCGAGTGGCTTATGCTGCAGCGCGGCCATGGCTTGCAGGGTGTAAAGACCCTGGCACGGCGGTGCGACGTTGTAGAGTCGGCCCTGGCGGTAAGGTACCGAAACAGGGGCCACCAGCGGTGCACGCGTGGCCGCCAGGTCGGCCTGGGTCAAGCCACAACCGAGCCGATCGAACGCCGACCCGAACGCGTGTGCCAACTCGCCCTGATAGAAGTCCTCGACCCCGTACCTGGCCAGATGCCGCAGGGTGTTGGCGAGCGCCGGCTGACGCAGCGTATCGCCTGCGCGCAACCAGCGCCCATCGGTCTTGCAGACACCGTGCAGGTCCGGCAACTGCTCGATGAGTGGCTGCCGCAGTGTCTGCCAAAACAGCTGGGACTGTGAAACAGGCGTGCCCGCCTCCGCCACGCTAGCGGCGTCCTGCAACAGGTCGGCCCAACCCAAATGGGAGCCCCACTCCTGCCGGCTGATAGTCGCCGCCGTCTGCCAACTCGCCAGCGCACCTGCCGTGGTGGCGACCGAGGATGGACCTCTCAAACCGATGACTCCGCCGTCGGGCAACCGCTGCCCGGCCTGCCCGATCCCCACGATGGTGCGGACCTGGGTGTCGTGGATCATCCAGAGGGCATCCCCACCCAGGCCGGTCATGTGCGGGAAGACCACGGCCAGCATCGCACTGGCTGCCAGCATGGCATCAATGGCCGTGCCACCCGCATCGAGGATCTGCATCCCTGCGGCACTGGCTTGGGCGTGAGGCGTGCAGATCACCGCATGAGAAGAGGTAGCGATCATGATTCGAAGCCCTGACTTTGCTAGCTATTTATGAATTTATTGTTAGCAGAGCAATAAGTGTGCCGCGCTTTTTTCTTGGTGGCTTGTGAGGCTCGGGTTGGGCAAACGGCAGTGGGCTGAATCAATGGCGGCGAAGAGGATCTTCAGGCTTTCAGACAGTGTTTCCTAACAGCGGGGACACGATCTGCGCCCCCACTACGGTCATTGCGCGGCGTCGAACTGCGGGGTGGCCTCGATAGGCGCCTTGACCAACAGATACGGCGGCTGCCGGGTGTCGAACCCCTTGCCCATCCGGCTCCACTGCCCCAACGTCACGTACACCGAATCGGCGGTCACGAATACGCCGTCCGGCCAAACCAGTCGCGGGTCGCGCACGACCACGTCGAGGCGGCCATCCGGCCAGCGACGCAGCACCTGATGATGCTCGGCATCGGTCATGTACAGACGGCCTTGAGCATCCATGTCCATCCCGTCGACCATCACCTTCTCCCCTTCATCCTTGATCTGGGCAGCCAGTTGTCGATCATCGAGGCCGAAGTCGGAAAGTGCTGCGGTTGGCAGACTCCACAGGTGTCGACTGGTGAGCGGTGAATAGAACAGACGCGAACTATCGGGCGTCAGCGCCAGACCATCGACGCCACCGTGAGGGAATGCGGTGTTCTTGCCGTCGTAGCGCATGGGCACACCGTCGAGCTGAGTGACGAAATCCTTCTGCGCCACGATGGAAGGATGACCGGCAAGCACACGACGCTGCTTCCCGGTGGCCAGATCCACCACCACCAAAGCCGGGTCGTCGCCGAAGGATGAGTCGGCGACATAAGCGGTGCCTTGGCTGCCGTGGGTCAGATCGATGCGCAGGTCATTCATGTGGCTGTCCTGACGCAGGGCATCCTTGAGCTCGATGGACGTCACGATGCTGTTGCTGCTCAAGTCGATACCCACCACCTTCGCCGCACCCGCCGGAATGCCCTGCTTGCCGGCGCGCTTGCCATCGTCGATCAACCAGAGGCGCCCACGCTTATCCAGGGTCATGCCATGCAGGGAAACGAGACGCTTGGCGTCGGACAGCCCAGACGGCAGGCTGACATCGGCGGAGGGATAGGGAACCAGCTTACCGTTGACCAACTCGCCCAGCGTCATGCCAGCGTGATCATCGGCATGACGCGGAAAGCCGACAAAGGTGCGCCCTTCCGGAGTAACCACGATGCCCGACGGCCCTGGGCCGCGGAACGCCGCCACCTCCTGGATCGAACCAATGGGAACCAGGCTGCGATCGATGGTCTCGGCCTGGGCTGCATTCGCTGTCAAAGCCAACGTCGCGGCCGCCAGGGCGGTGATCGAGGCTCGCTTCAATGGGTTTTTGGTCATCCTTTCCGGGCTCCTGCGGGATGAGATGGACTGGTCTGCACTAAGTTCTGAAACCGGTTTCAGAGGCGTGCGAAAAAAAACCTGTACGGGTGTCGAAGGGAACACACGGCGCTACAGGTTCATGGGTATTGAAAGGGGTTGGGGTGGTGAAGTTCCACTGGATGAAGGGTGACGTGTGGCTGGGAATGGACTGAACGATGGTTGACGGCCGGTGCGTCACGATCGAAGTCGGGGAGTCAGAGACGATCAAATCGACGCAACCGCCGAACCGAGGCTTGATTCTTAATTCCGCCGATTGAAATAGCTTCCCAAACAAAAAGCCCCCGAGAACGTTAACGTTTCCGGGGGCTTCGCGTGTAGCAATAATGGCGGAGAGATAGGGATTCGAACCCTAGGTACCGGTGAAGGTACAACGGATTTCGAATCCGTCCCATTCGGCCACTCTGGCATCTCTCCAACGGCGCGAATCATACCAGCGTCTGCGCCAAACGCGAAGCCCCTGACGCAAAATAATTTGCGAATTCAGGCGCTTGCGCGTCTACAGCGGTGTTACAGCGGCACGCCCAGGCGGTTGGCCACTTCTTCGTAGGCTTCGATGACGTCGCCCAGACCCTGGCGGAAGCGGTCCTTGTCCATTTTCTTGCGGGTGTCCTTGTCCCACAGGCGGCAGCCGTCGGGGCTGAATTCGTCGCCCAGGACGATGGAACCGTCGCTGAACACGCCGAATTCGAGCTTGAAGTCGACCAGCAGCAGGCCGGCGTCGTCGAAGAGCTTGGTCAGCACGTCGTTGACCTTGAGCGACAGCTCTTTCATCTTCGCCAGTTGCTCGGCGGTGCCCCAGCCGAAGGCCACGACGTGGGATTCGTTGATGAACGGGTCACCCTTGGCGTCGTCCTTGAGGAACAGCTCGAAGGTATACGGGTTCAGCTTCATGCCCTCTTCGACGCCCAGGCGCTTGACCAGGCTGCCGGCGGCGTAGTTGCGCACCACGCATTCGACCGGAATCATGTCGAGCTTCTTGACCAGCACTTCGTTGTCGGCCAGCAGCTTGTCGAATTGGGTCGGGATGCCCGCCGCTTCCAGCTTCTGCATGATGAAGGCGTTGAACTTGTTGTTCACCATGCCCTTGCGGTCGAGCTGTTCGATGCGCTTGCCGTCGAACGCCGAGGTGTCGTTGCGAAACAGCAGGATCAAGCGGTCGGCGTCGTCGGTCTTGTACACCGACTTGGCTTTGCCGCGGTAGAGTTCTTCACGTTTTTCCATGATGGGCTCCGCTTGCTAAAAGTATGGGCTAGGCGCCCCTTTGGGACGCTAGGCGATGTGGCGCCAGTCGAGCCCTGAATCTTGATCGGCCACTTGCAGCCAGTCCGCGTCGCACCCCAGGGTGTCGACGAAGCACTGCCGAGCCAGCTGCGGCAGGTTGTTCTTGCTGCTCAGGTGGGCCAGCACCAGGTGTTGCAGGTTCTTCCAGCCCAACTGCTCCACCAAGCCGGCAGCCTGGTGATTGTTCAGATGGCCCCAGTCACCGCCGACGCGCTGCTTGAGGAAATAAGGGTAGTGCCCACGGGCGAGCATGTCGCGGCAATGGTTGCTTTCGATCATCAAGGCATCCAGGCCCTGATAGTGGTCGCGAACCCTTGCGCAATGGGAGCCCAGGTCGGTCAGCAGACCGAAGCGGCGCTTGCCGTCGGTGAATACGTACTGGGTAGGCTCCAGAGCGTCGTGGGCCACGGAGACCACTTCGATGCGCAACGCCCCGACGTCCAGCACGTCGCCACAGCGCACATGGCTGCGCACCGGCACCGGCTTGCGCAGACCGCGCTCGGTGCCCTGGCTCATGTAGACGGGCACGCCATGACGCCGCGCCAGCAGCTCCACGCCATGCACGTGGTCGGCATGTTCGTGGGTCACCAGCACGGCGCTCAATTGCGCGGCGCTCAGGCCCAGACGGGCCAGCCGACGTTCAGTTTCCCGCAGGGAGAAACCGCAGTCGACCAGCACGTGCGTGTCTTCGCTGCTGACCAGTGTGCCATTCCCTTGGCTACCGCTTCCGAGAACGGCAAAACGCATCGTTTAACCCAGGCTGTCTTGAATCACACCCAACACGCGGCGGGCAACGTCTGCCGGGGCCACGGTGTTGATGTTCTTCTCGACAGTGACCTGAACGGTGTCGCCCACCTTGCTCAGGCGCACCTGGTAACGCTCGGCGCGGGCTTCGATTTCTTCCTTGCTCGGCGCATTGCCGAACACGCGGCTGAAGAAGCCTGGCTTGTCGTCGGCGCGCTGGGCGGACTCGGCGAGGTTGATGTAGTACAGGCCCAGGCTGCGGTTGATGTCTTCGATGCGCCACTGACCCTGCTCAAGAGCACGGCCCACGCTGGACCAGGCACGGTCCAGGTCGGCGCCGACGTTGAGCACCGGGTTGCCGCTGCCGTCTTCGCTCATGGCTACACGGCTGGGCGCGTCGAAATCACGCGCGGCAACCAGAGACACCGAGCCGCCGCGTTCCGAGTCGCGGGTCATGCTGGCGAGCATCTGGTCGACCAGAATCGAATCCAGGCCAGTGTTCACCGAACGTGCGGGGAAATCGGGCTCGCTGGTGCTGCCACCCGGACGCTCGACGCTGACCACGTAGATTTCGCTGCTGTTGCGTTGCACGCCTGGCTCGATGCGCACGCGCACGCGGGTTTCGCTTTCACCGGAGGTGGTCGCGCCGCTCAGGCGCTGCGCCATGGAGGCGGAGAGCTCGTCGAAGCGCTGCCAGGTGGTGGTGAATTCACCGGTCTGCGGGCGATCTTCGGCGATGCGGAAACCGTTGTCCTCGAAGAACTGGTGCGCGATCGGCCAGACTTCGGCAGGCGCGCGCTGGGCCAGGATCCAGCGGTTGTCACCGCTGCGCTGCAGCGAGAAGTCGCTGGCCTGGGCCGCCACCTGCAAGGGCAGTGGACGCGGCACTTCGAATTCGGATGCCTTGGCGTTGTCGTCGGCGACGTTGCGCGGGATCGGCAGCAGCGGATCCAGACGCTTGTCGGTTTGCACGCCGGGCGGCAGTTGCATCGGGGCGGCTTGGGTCGCCTCGAGGTAATCATTGCCACGATCGCGGAAATAACCGTTTTCGCCCCAGAGCCACCCGCAACCGCTGGTGCTCGAAATGACCAAGGCAAGGGCAGAAAGGCCAGCCAATCGCTTCATGCGTCTTACTTCCTCAATTAAACCAGGACGCCGGACTGGCGCAGGGCCTGCCGCAGCGGTTCATGACAGGTGGCGCTCAACCAGGTGAGCGGCAGGCGAATGCCTTCGGGCATCAAGCCCATTTCGTGCAACGCCCATTTGACCGGAATCGGGTTGGCTTCCAGGAACAGGTTCTTGTGCAGCGGCATCAGCTTGTCGTTGATGGCGCGGGCCAGTTCCGCCTCGCCGTTCAACGCCGCGTTGCACAGGTCGGCCATGGCGCGCGGGGCGACGTTGGCAGTGACCGAAATATTGCCCTTGCCGCCCATCAAGATCAGCTCGACGGCCGTGGGATCGTCACCGGACAGCACGAGGAAATCGCTGTCGACACGGCTGATGATGTCCTTGGCGCGCTCGAGGTTGCCGGTGGCTTCCTTGATGCCGATGATGTTCGGCACCTTGGACAGCCGCACGACGGTGTCGGCCAGCATGTCGCAGGCGGTGCGGCCGGGAACGTTGTAGAGGATCTGCGGGATGTCGACGGTTTCGGCGACGTGCTTGAAGTGCTGGTACAAGCCTTCCTGGGTCGGCTTGTTGTAGTACGGGGTCACCAGCAGGCAGGCGTCGGCGCCGGCGCGCTTGGCATTGCGGGTCAGCTCGACGGCCTCGCGGGTGGAATTGGCACCGGTGCCGGCGATGACCGGGATACGCCCGTTCACCTGCTTGACCACGTGCTCGATGACCTTGATGTGCTCTTCGTAATCAAGGGTCGCCGACTCGCCGGTGGTGCCGACGGCGACGATGGCATGGGTGCCCTCCTGCAGATGGAAGTCCACCAGCTTGCTCAGGCTGTCCCAGTCCAGACGCCCTTGGGCGTCCATGGGTGTGACCAGTGCCACCATACTGCCCGCAATCATGCAACCGCTCCTGCCGGAAAAAGAGAGCGGTAATGGTACTGGCGCCAACCACCTTGCACAAGCGAAGTACCACGCCACGAGCATTCCCCTTCGCGCCGCTTTTCTATACCCTTTCAGACTTTGATCGGCAGGGGTTGCCTTTCTTGCCTGGTCATCGCCTGCCGTAACGGCGCTTCGAACCCCGTCCCTGAGCCTTGTCACCTGGTGTCACCCCGTATCTGCGGGCGTTGCCGGGCAGTCAGCGCAGGTTCGCACGAGGTACGGCGCAGGCCTTGAACCAGTCATCCGGCCCCTTGAAGCTGCCGACCGCTCATCGCTTTAGGAATGCTGCATGTCCACCCCCACAGTTCGCGAACAATTCCTCGTCATCAGCGCCCTGGGCCGCAACCCCATGGAACTGACCAATGTACTGTGCCGCGCGGCCCACGACGCCCGCTGCTCGGTGTCCACCTCGCGCCTGACCCGCCATGGCGAATACAGCGCCCTGGTTCTGCAGGTATCAGGCAACTGGGACGCCCTGGCGCGCCTGGAAACTGGCCTGAGCTCGCTGGCCAAGAAGCACGACTTCACCGTCAGCCTGGTGCGCAGCGCCACCTTGGACAGCCGTCCGCAGGCGCTGCCTTACGTGGCCTATGTCAGTTCGGCGTATCGTTCCGACATCATCAACGAGCTGTGCCAGTTCTTCATCGACCACAACGTCGAGCTCGAGAACCTGACCTGCGACACCTACCAGGCGCCGCAGACCGGTGGCACCATGCTCAATGCCACGTTCACCGTGACGCTGCCTGCCGGTGTGCAGATCAGCTGGTTGCGCGACCAGTTCCTGGACTTCGCCGATGCCCTGAACCTGGATGCGCTGATCGAACCCTGGCGTCCACAGAACCCCATGTAAGGATTGACCGATGGCTGTCGCTCTCAATGAACCTGTTGCCGATTTCCAAGCCCAGGCCACCGGCGGTCAGACCGTCAGCCTGAGCGAGCTCAAGGGCCGCCAGGTGGTGGTCTATTTCTACCCCAAGGACAGCACGCCGGGCTGCACCACCCAGGGCCAGGACTTCCGCGACCTGCTCGAGCAGTTCAAGGCCGCCGACACCGAGGTGTTCGGTGTGTCGCGCGACGGGCTCAAGTCCCACGAGAACTTCAAGGCCAAGCAGGGCTTCACCTTCGAGCTGATCAGCGACAAGGACGAGGCGCTGTGCCAGCTGTTCGATGTGATCAAGCTGAAGAAGCTGTATGGCAAGGAGTACCTGGGCGTGGACCGCAGCACCTTCCTGATCGATCGGGACGGCGTATTGCGCCAGGAATGGCGTGGGGTGAAGGTGCCGGGGCATGTGCAGAGTGTGCTGGAAGCGGCCCAGGCGTTGAGCAAGGGTTGATATCGGCGGTGGCCCCTTCGCGGCCGCTGACCGCTCCTACAGACAGGATCACCTGTGGGAGCGGGGCGGGCGGCCGAGCCCTCTGCCCGCGAAGCCCGCACCGCGGTCTCAGAGCATCGGCGCGACGGTAGGCTCCTGCCTTGGCCAGGCATCCAGCACGGCCTTGAACAGGGTCGCCAGGGGAATGGCGAAGAAGATGCCCCAGAACCCCCACAACCCGCCGAACAACAGCACCGCACAGATGATCGCCACTGGGTGCAGGTTCACCGCCTCGGAGAACAGCAACGGCACCAGCACGTTGCCATCCAGGGTCTGGATGATGCCGTACACCACCATCAGGTAGATGAACTGGTCACCCCAGCCCCACTGGAACAGCGCGATCAGCGTGACCGGGACCGTCACCACCACCGCCCCCACGTAGGGCACCACCACCGACAACCCCACCAGCAGTGCCAGCAGAGCGGCGTAGTTCAGCCCCAGTGCGACGAAGGCGATGTAGGTCACCACGCCGCAGATGAAGATCTCGATGACCTTGCCGCGGATGTAGTTGGCGATCTGCCGGTTCATTTCCTGCGCCACCCGAGTCAGCAGCGTACGCTCGCGCGGCAGGTAACCGCTGACCCAGCGGCCGATCATGACCCGGTCCTTGAGGAAGAAGAACACCAGGATAGGCACCAGTACGAAATAGATCATGACGTTGACCAGCAGAGGCAGGCTGGACAGAGAAAAGGTCAGTGCCCACTGGCCGAATTTGCCGATCTCGCCGCGGGCCGCTTCGATGGCCTGCAATACCTGCTCGTCGCTGACCAGGTGCGGATAGCGCTCGGGCAGCAGCAACAGCAGCGACTGCCATTTGCCGAGCATGCCGGGCAGCTCGTTGAACAGGGTGATCACCTGGTGCCAGAGCAGCGGCACGAGCACCAGCATGAACAGCGCCAGCGCGCCCATGAACAACGCGAACACCGCTCCGACGGCCACGCCGGAAGGCACCCGCAGGCGCTCCAGAATGTTGACCAGGCCTTGCATGAGGAACGCCAGCACCATCCCCGCCAGCACGGGTGCCAGCATCCCGCCCAAGGTCAGAACGGCGGTGAACGCCAGCACCAGCAGCACCGCCAGAATGACGGCCTCCTCATCGGAAAAGTAACGCTGGATCCAGTCGCGTAGCACTTTGAACATTGAAATTCCCTTGAATGACCCAGCTACCAGGGTGGTGGCTCAGGCCTTGCGCAACCAATACGAGTAGACCCCGTCCAGCGCCTTTTCGTGTAACAGCGCATGACCTGCCAAGGTGGCAAACGAACGGAAGTCGCGCTGCGAGCCGGCGTCGGTGGCGATCACCTTCAGTACCGTACCACTGGCCATGCGGTTGAGTTCCAGCTTGGCCTTGAGCAATGGCAACGGGCAATTAAGACCGCTGGTGTCCAGCTCGACGTCACATTCGGGCACATCGTTCATCGATATCTTCTCCAGCCAAAGGGTGCCGTGGCGCTGCGGTGAATCCCGGCAGACTGCGGCGCGACAGAATAACCCAAGGTTGCCACCTCTGGTGGTCGCCGAATGGGGCGGCTACAGTAGGGCCTTTCATCTGCCGAGCTCAGTGCATGCCCTTTCTGCGCCCTACCCTGCTGACCCTCGCCTGCCTGCTGGCGCTACCCGGCCACGCCAGCGACCTGCCCTCGCTTGGCGACGCCAGCTCGGCGATCGTCTCGCCCCAGCAGGAGCATCAATTGGGTCGTGCCTGGCTGAGCCTGTTGCGCGGCCAGGTCAAACAGCTCAATGACCCGTTGCTCAAGGACTTCGTCGAGACCAGCGTGTATCGCCTCTCCGAAACCAGCCAACTGAACGATCGGCGCCTGGAATTCATTCTGATCGACAGCAAGGAGCTCAACGCCTTTGCAGCGCCGGGGGGCATCGTCGGGGTCAACGGCGGGCTGTTCTTCAATGCCGAAACCGAGGGCGAGTACATCGGCGTGCTGGCCCACGAACTGGCGCATCTGTCGCAACGTCACTTCGCCCGCGGCGTCGAGGCTCAACAACGCATGCAATTGCCGATGATGGCAGCGTTGCTGGCCGGTATCGTGATTGCCGCCTCGGGTGCCGGGGATGCTGGCATCGCGGCGATCGCCGGCAGCCAGGCGGCGGCGATTCAGGAGCAGCGGCGCTTCTCTCGGCAGAACGAGCAGGAGGCCGACCGCATCGGCATCATCAACATGGAAAAGGCCGGGTACGACCCGCGCAATATGCCGACCATGTTCGAACGGCTGATGCGCCAGTACCGTTTCGATGCCCGGCCGCCGGAATTTCTCCTGACCCACCCGGTCAGCGAATCGCGTATCGCCGACACCCGCAACCGCGCCGAGCAGGCCGCCCCAGGGGGCAAGGAAGACAGCCTGTGGTACCAGCTGATGCGCGCCCGAGTGCAGCTGTACTACGAGGAAACGCCGGGGCTGGCAGCCAAGCGTTTTCGCGCGCAACTGGATGACAACCCCAACGCGCTGCCTGCGCGCTACGGTCTGGCATTGGCCCAGATCAAGGCCGGGCAACTGAACGAGGCGCGTGAAAATCTCAAGCTGCTGTTGGCCAAGCAGCCGGACGACATCACCGTCAACCTGGCGCAGGTCGACCTGGACATTACCAACAACCGCATTCCCGACGCCCAACAGCGCATCGACCGGCTGCTGACGCAGTACCCGGGCAACTACCCGATCAACCAGAAGCGGGTCGATGTGCTGCTCAAGCAGAATCGCATGGCCGATGCAGAGAAAGCGCTGGAAAACCTGCTCAAGACCCGTTCGGACGACCCGGACGTGTGGTACCTGGTGGCTGAAACCCGCGGGCAGAATGGCAATATCATCGGCCTGCATCAGGCGCGCGCCGAGTTTTTCGCACTGGTCGGCGAGTTCGACCAGGCCATCCAGCAACTGGACCTGGCCAAGCGCCGAGCTGCGGACAACTTCCAGCTCGCGTCGCGCATCGACGCTCGGCAGCGGGAGCTGATGGAGCAGGACCGGCTGGTCAAGGACATGCTGCGCTGAATACCCCTGCGGGCCCGCCCGGGCCCGCTTGTTGACGCAAAAGCTTTCCGCACGATTCGATACATTGGTTTTCACATTTTTTTCACGCGACCGCTCTAGCGTCTAGACTTGCTCCAGGTGCGATGAATTTTCCGTGACCGGTGTGAATATCTATGGGCGTCCTGTGGCAAACCGAACCTGACAAGACTGCAGCCAACGCTACGAGTCCTGATCCGTCGCCATTGCCAGATAGCCCACGTCAACGTCACCTGTGGCGGCGTCTGTTCTGGCTGTTGGTAGTGATCACGATTGCCGCGCTGGCGTACGCGATGTATGCCGAGATGCGCACCTCGCGGCTGCAGGCGCGCGAGTTCAGTCGCTGGGCGAACTCGCTGACCTATGAGGTGCAGCCGGGACCGAGCCAGGCCATCGTCTACCCGGGTGCCGGCCCGTTCGACAAGCGCCTGGGCTACAGCGCGCTGGGCGACTTCCTGCCGCGCCTGCTCAAACGCAACTACGTGATCGAACAGCAGACCCAGTTCTCGCCAGCTTTGATGAGCTATGCAGGGCATGACCTGTTCGTGCCCTACCAGGAAAAATCCCAGGCCGGGCTGGTGATCACCGATTGCCGGGGCGATCCGTTGTACCTGTATCGCTACCCGCAGCAGCTCTACACCGAATTCGCCCAGATACCAACGGTGATGGTCGACAGCCTGCTGTTCGTCGAAAACCGCGGCCTGCTCGACAGCCCCGAACCGCTGCTCAACCCGGCGGTGGATTGGCCGCGCTTCGCCAAGGCGGCCTGGTCGCAGGTGGCGCGGATGTTCGCGCTGCCTGGGCAGTCGGCCGGTGGCAGTACCCTGGCTACGCAATTGGAAAAGTACCGCCATTCGCCCGACGGCCTGACCGGCTCGGGGCCGGAGAAGATCCGCCAGATGATTTCGGCCAGTGTGCGGGCCTATCAAGGCGGTCCGCAGACGCTGGAAGCGCGTCAGCGCATCGTGCGCGACTACCTCAACAGCGTGCCGCTGTCGGCGGTGCCCGGCCACGGCGAAGTACACGGCATGGCCGAAGGCCTGCGCGTCTGGTACGGCGCCGATTTCGAGCAGGTCAACCGCGCGCTTGCCAGCACCACCACCGACCCAGCCAGCGAAGCCGCGCGCGGCCTGGCCCTGCGTCAGGTGCTATCGCTGATGATCGCCCAGCGTCGGCCGTCGTACTTTCTCAACAAGGGCCATGACGACCTCGCCGAGCTGACCGACAGTCACATTCGCCTGCTCGCCGCCAATGGCATCGTCGATCCGACCCTGGCAGCCGCCGCGCTGGCCAGTCAGGTCATCTACCGCGATTGGGTGCAGGAGCCGACCTGGCAACCCAACGAGTCGAACAAGGGCATCAGCGTGGTGCGCAATCGCCTGTCGTCCATGCTCGACCGGCCGCTGTACGACCTCGACCGTCTGGATCTTTCAGCCACCACGACCCTCAATGCCGACCTGCAGAAACAGGCCAGCGACTACCTGCGCCAACTCGCCGACCCGGCCTTCGCCCAGCAGATCGGCCTGATCGGCGAGCGCCTGCTGACCCCGGCGAGCACCCGTGAAGTGAGCTACAGCTTCACCCTCTTCGAGCGCACGGCTGACGGCTCGCGGGTGCGGGTGCAGACCGACAACACCGACCAGCCATTCGACATCAACGAAGGCAGCAAGCTGGAGCTGGGCTCGACCGCCAAAATGCGTGTGCTGACCACCTACCTGGAAATCATCCACGAACTGCATGAGCGCTATGCCGGGCAGACGCCCGCGCAACTGCGCCAGGTGAAGATCGAGGACGCCGATCGGCTGTCGCGCTGGGTGCTCGATACCCTAATCCAGAACCCGGGCATGGACGCACGGACGCTGCTCGCCGCAGCCCTGGAGCGCAAGTATTCGGCAAGCCCCGCCGAAAGTTTCTTCACCGGCGGCGGGATTCATACCTTCGGCAACTTTCGCCGCGAGGACAACGGCCGCATTCCCACGCTCAAGGAAGCGCTGCAGGAGTCCATCAACCTGCCCTTCATTCGCCTGATGCGCGACCTGGTGCGCTACAGCACCTATTCGGCGCCGGGCAATAGCGGCCAGTTGCTCAAGGACGATGACGATCCGCGTCGGCAGGAATACCTGGCACGCTTCGCCGACCGCGAAGGCACCGAATTCCTCAAGCGGTTCTGGAAGAAGTACCAGCGCAAGACCACCGAGCAACGCCTGGAGACCTTTCTCGACGGCATGCGCCCGACCCCGCAGCGCCTGGCCGCCGTGCACCGCTACCTCTACCCCAACGCGACGCAGGCACCCTTTGATCGCTTCGTGCGCGAGCACAGCAAGAGCGACAGCGTCACCGATAAGCGCCTGAACGAGATGTACGTCAGTTATGGCCCTGGCCGCTACAACCTGCCGGACCAAGGCTATATCGCCAAAGTCCATCCATTGGACCTGTGGCTGTTGGGCTACCTGCTCAATCACCCGGAGGCGACTTTCGGCGAAGCGAGTGCGGCCAGCCGCTTCGAGCGTCAGGAAGTCTACGGCTGGCTGTTCAACAGCCGCCACAAGCGCGCCCGCGACAACCGTATCCGCACCATGCTGGAGATCGAAGCCTTTACCGATATTCACCAGCGCTGGCAGCGCGTGGGCTATCCGTTCGATCATCTGGTGCCCTCCCTGGCAACCGCCATCGGCAGTTCGGGTGACCGTCCCGCAGCGTTGGCCGAGCTGATCGGCATCATTCAGAACGACGGCATCAAGTTGCCCACCGTGCGCATTGACACCCTGCATTTCGCCGCCGACACCCCCTATGACACACGGGTGATCAGTGACCCGGACCGGGGCAAGCGGGTCCTGCCTGCCGAGGTCGCGGCAGCCATGCGCGAAGCCTTGTCGCAGGTGGTGGACGCCGGCACTGCGCGGCGCGTATCCGGCAGTTTCAAGACCGATGACGGCACTGCGCTGGTGATGGGTGGCAAGACCGGCACCGGTGACAACCGCATCTCAAGCTTCGGCGCCGGAGGCCGGGTGATCAGCTCCAAGGCGATCAACCGTACCGCGACCTTCGTATTCTTCATCGGCGAAAACCATTTTGGCACCCTGACCGCCTTCGTACCGGGCAAGGCCGCCGAGGGCTTTCGCTTCACCTCGGCGCTGCCGGTGCAGGTGCTCAAGGGCATGGCGCCGATCCTGACGCCCTACCTGCAGCCGGGGGCTCATACACAGTGCCATGCGCCCTTGCAGGCGGCGCGTTGAACGGGGCTGCGAATTCATCGACTCTCGTGTGGCCGCGTAATAAGCTATATCGATAGCCCCCTATCGGCCCAGGAGCCCCTCGCAATGAAGGCAGAAAATCCGTTCGGTATTCAGCGCGTCATGCACGAGATCAAACGTCGCCGCCTGCAGGTGCTGCGCGTGGCGCAACTGACCCCGCGCATGCGGCGCATCACCCTCGGCGGTCCGGAGCTGGCCGGTTTCGTCAGCGAAGGCTGCGATGACCACATCAAGCTGATGTTCGCCACCACCCCGGAGCAGCAGGCGGCGCTCGACACCATGGTGCTCGGTGCGCCCACGCCCGAAGGCGCCAAGCCCGAGATGCGCGACTACACGCCGCGGCGCATCGACCTTGCGGCTGGCGAGCTGGACATCGACTTCGTCCTGCATGGCGACGGTCCCGCGGCCACCTGGGCGGCCCAGGCCGAGCCAGGGCAATTCCTGCACATCGGCGGCCCCCGCAGTTCGATGCACGTACCGGATGTGTTCGATGCCTACCTGTTGATCGGCGACGAAACCGCCATCCCGGCCATGGCCCGACGCCTGGAAGAGCTGCCGGGCAACCGTCGCGCGCTCTTGGTCATCGAAGTGGAGAACCCTCAGGAACAGCAGTCGTTCGATAGTGCGGCGGCCTTCGAGGTGATCTGGGTCGACCGGCACCAGGGCGACCTGCTGCAGACCGTCAAGGACCTGCGCCTGCCCGACGGCGTGGTCTATGGCTGGATCGCGACCGAGGCCGGGCTGTCACGCAAGTTGCGGCGCGTGCTGCTGGACGATCACAAGTTGAGCGAGGAGCAGATCAAGGCCGCCGGCTATTGGCGTCATGAGGGCGACGACAGCGAGTGAGGTTGTCGCCAGGGGTACTTGCGCGGGCGCCTAGCGCGCGCCTGCGCGTCCCCAGCAGCGGTCTATCACCAGCACCAGCGCGGAGCAGCCAATGAAGGCCAGCAGCACTCCCAGTGCGTTCAGCCATACCTGGCCCATGCCCAATTTCGAGACGTCCAGAAACGGATAGGGATACACGCCGATGCTGTGCCCACGCAGCAACAGGTAGGCGAAGTAGACCACAGGGTAGATCGCCCAGGCCGCCACGTGCCGCAGGCGCAGCGTGCCTTTCGGCACACAGCACGCCCAATACACCACGAACGCCACAGGCAGCACATCGTGTAGCAACTCGTTGGCCAGCCATTGCCAGCCCTCGGGCTGCCACAGGTTGCGCAGCAACAGGCTATAGGCGACACCCACCACCACGATGCTGACCAGTACCCCGCTGCTCACCGCTGGTCGCAAACAGATCCGACGCCACAGCGAGTCGCCCCTCGACACGTGGGCAGTCAACACGCCGGCCACTGCGGTATTGGTGAGGATGGTGAAGAAGCTGAAGAAATGCACCAGCCCCCCGAGCAGACTCGCTTCGATCTGCCAGCGCGACCACAGCACCAGGTACAACTGCAACGCCAGGGCGAACCAGGTCGCGGCCGCCGCGAGCGCGACCAGAGGGCGTTCGGCGCGGATCAACGCTTGCCGCGCTGCAATTGCACGTACAGCCGCTCGACCTTTTCCCGCGCCCAAGGCGTCTTGCGCAGGAAGGTCAGGCTCGACTTGATGCTCGGATCGCTCTTGAAGCAGCGGATGTCGACACGCTGCGCCAACCCTTCCCATTGGTAATGCGCCACCAGCGCATTGAGGATCTGCTCCAGCGTCACGCCGTGCAGGGGGTTGTGTGTGGGTTCATGCATGCCAGGCTCCAGGAACGGCGGGGCAGAAGGTGCGCACCTTAACCAACGGGCAAGATGTCGGGAAGCGTTAATTGCAGGGGCGCCCCGCCCCTTTGCTGGAAAAAGGCTGGCGGATGCAATTATTAATGTTATGTTATAACGCTAACATTTTGTAACACCTCAAGGACTCGAAGATGTTTGCCGTCACCACCCGCCCCTCTTTCAAAGGGCTGACGCCCCTGGCCGCCGCATTGCTCATCGCCTCACCGGCCTATGCCCTGGATCTGCAACCCCAAGTCATCACCGCCAATCCGTTGGGCAACGCGCAATTGGCTTCGCCCACCACCGTGCTGGAAGGCGATCGCCTGACGCTGGCACAGAAAGGCAGCCTGGGCGAAACACTGAACAACCAGCCAGGCGTGTCGTCTTCCTACTTCAGCCCCGGTGCGAGCCGTCCAATCATTCGCGGGCTGGATGGCGACCGCATTCGCATTCTGCGCAACGGGGTCGGCGCGCTCGATGCCTCGTCGCTGTCGTATGACCATGCGGTCCCCCTGGACCCCGTCAATACCGACCGCATCGAGATCGTTCGTGGCCCGGCCGCTCTGCTGTATGGCGGCAATGCCATTGGCGGAGTCGTCAACAGCTTCGATAACCGCATTCCAACCGAGGCGATCGAAGGCATCCAAGGTGCCGGTGAACTGCGCTACGGCGGAGCCGACATAACCCGTAGCAGCGCTGGCAAGCTGGAGGCCGGCAACGGTACCTTCGCTCTGCATCTGGACGCCAGCGCACGTGAATTCAACGACCTGCGCATTCCTGGCTACGCCCATAGCAGCCGTCAACGCGCCAGCGAAGACACCGACGAGAACGGTGGCAAGCACCGGCTCGACAACAGTGATGGACGTCAGGACGGCGGAGCAGTGGGCGGTTCCTACACCTGGGACCACGGTTATGCCGGGCTTTCCTACAGCAATTACGACTCCAATTACGGCTCGCCGGCGGAAGACGACGTGCGCATCCGCATGCAGCAGGATCACTATGCATTCGCTTCTGAAATCCGCGACCTGGAAGGACCGATCAGCTCGGTGAAACTGAATGCCGGCTATACCGACTACGAACACCGCGAGATCGAAGGCGGTGAAGTCGGTACCACGTTCAAGAACGAGGGTTACGAAGCCAGGATCGAAGCCCGCCACCGGCCAATCGGTCCACTGGAAGGGGTGATCGGCGCTCAGGTCAACCGCAGCCAGTTCCAGGCGCTGGGCGAAGAAGCGTTCGTGCCCAAGACCGACACTGACGCCCTGGCGCTGTTCGTGCTGGAAGACTGGCAGGCCACCGAGCGTTTGAAACTGAGCCTGGGCGGTCGTCTGGAGCATACCCGGGTCGACCCGGACGCTGCCGGGAACGAGCGCTTCCTGACAGCGGACAATGCCAGCAGCTTCACTGCCGGGAGCCTTTCGACAGGCGCGGTGTACACCTTGACGCCCGTCTGGTCGCTGGCCGCGACCTTGGGCTACACCGAACGGGCTCCGACCTTCTATGAGCTGTATGCCAACGGCGCGCATGTGGCCACTGGCACCTACGAGGTAGGTGATGCTGGGCTGAGCAAGGAGAAGGCAGTGTCGAGCGATCTGGCGCTGCGTTTCGACAACGGTACCCACAAAGGCAGCGTGGGCGTGTTTTATAGCCATTTCTCCAACTACATCGGACTGCTGGGCACCGGCCGCACGCTTGACGATGAAGGTGAAGAAGACGTCGACGGCATCCCCGAGTACACCTATTCCGGCGTGCGTGCACGTTTCAGCGGCATCGAGGCACAGGATCGCTGGACCTTGGCACAAAATGCCTACGGCAACTGGGCGTTGGACCTGTCGGGCGATTACACCCGTGCGAAGAACCTGGACACCGGCGAAGACTTGCCACGTATCGCCCCGCTTCGCTTGAACAGCGGGCTGCTATGGGAAAAGGATCGCTGGCAGGCGCGGCTGGACGTCGAACACGCCAGCGCGCAGCACAAGGTGCCGGATAACGAAAGTACCACACGCGGATACACCACCTTGGGTGCCAGCGCTGGTTATCGCTTCGACATCGGGGGCAGCCAGTGGCTGGCGTTCGTCAAGGGCGAGAATCTCACTGACCAGACCGTGCGCTACGCCAGTTCGATCCTGCGCGATATCGCGCCGGCCCAGGGCCGCAGTGTGCAAGTGGGACTGCGTACAACCTTTTGACCGCTTTACACGCCGCTGCCGTCGGGCCCATTTCCGGCCGACTGCAGCGGATCGATTCCAACGCCGCCTGGCCCAGGCCCTGCGGCAGAGCGTCGCACTGTTGCAGTTTCGGCAACTAACCCTCTTCCAAACCCGGCTTTAAAATCGCGTGCTCGATCTATATCCTCCCGCCGCAACAAACTGAAACGTTTAACTTTCGAAAAATAACGAAGCGCTTCTCGAACAGCTTCGGACTTACCAGAAGAACTCTTTTCCAATGCCTTCAACTGCCCTTTCACGCCCTCGGGCGTTTTTGCCGTTCACCGCTTTAATGGCCATGAGTACCCTGAGCGCCGCCCCGGACGCCTTGGCCACGCCCGCGTTCGATGCCCAGTCACCCTTCATGTTCGGCGATTGGAACGGCACCCGCGGCGACCTGTCCGCCAAAGGTTACGACTTCAAGCTCGACTACACCGGCGAAGTCGGCAGCAACCTGCACGGCGGCTATGACCATGATCACGCCACACGCTACAGCGACCAGTTCGCGCTGGGCGTGCACATGGACCTGGCGAAGATCCTCGGCTGGCACGACGCCGAGTTTCAGCTCACCTTGACCGACCGCAACGGCGACAACATCAGCAATGACCGGATCAACGATCCGCGTGTCGGCGGTTTCACTTCGGCTCAGGAAGTCTGGGGGCGTGGCAACATCACGCGCATTACCCAACTGTGGTACCAGCAGAAGTTCTTCGACCAGCGCCTGGACATCAAGGCCGGTCGCTTCGGTGAAGGCGAAGAGTTCAACAGCTTCCCGTGCGACTTCCAGAACCTGGCGTTCTGTGGCTCGCAAGTGGGTAACTGGGTGGGCAGTGTCTGGTACAACTGGCCGGTGAGCCAGTGGGCGTTGCGCGTCAAATACAACATCACGCCCGAGCTGTACGCCCAGGTCGGCATCTTCGAGCAAAACCCTTCGAACCTGGAAAACGACAACGGCTTCAAACTCAGCGGCAGCGGTACCGAAGGCGCCATGCTGCCGGTCGAGCTGATCTGGAAGCCGACCCTCGCCGGGCTGCCGGGCGAGTACCGCGCTGGCTACTACTACAGCACGGCGGACGCGGACGACGTCTACAAGGACCGCAGCGGTCAGCCTGCCGCGATCACCGGCCAGGACTACCGCAGCGCATCCAGCCGCCACGGTTTCTGGCTGGGCGCCCAGCAGCAGTTGACCAGCGTCGCCAGCGACAACTCGCGCGGCCTGAGCGTGTTCGCCAATGCCACCCTGCACGACAAGAAAACCAACGCCATCGACAACTACGTGCAAGGCGGCATCGTCTACAAAGGCCTGTTCGATGCGCGCGCTCGCGATGACATCGGTTTTGCCGTGGCCCGCGTTCATGTCAATCCGGCCTATCGCAAGAACGCCGAGTGGCATAACCGTACCCTTGCAGTCAGCGACTACAACAATGCCGCCTACCTGCCGATCCAAGACACCGAGTACAGCGCCGAGCTCTATTACGGGGTTCACATGACCAACTGGCTGGTACTGCGACCGAACCTGCAATACATCCGTCATCCGGGCGGTGTCAGTCACATCGACGATGCACTGATCGGCGGACTGAAGATTCAAGCGTCATTCTGAAACTAAACGTGACTCGCAATATCTGTAAACAATCAAAACTTGACATTTGAATATTAAAAAACCACACGAACACAATGGAGATTCTTCACTATGAGCACTGACGGTGCACCGCGTCGGTCGCGTCTACTGCCCAATATCTTGGGTATCGTAATGCTGCTGATGGGCCTGGCCTTGCTGGCCGGCGGTATCAAACTCGCCACTCTGGGTGGCTCGCTGTACTACCTGATCGCCGGTATCGGCGTGGGCTTCACCGGCGTGTTGCTGCTTCAGGGCCGTCGCTCGGCGATCGGTCTGTATGCAGCGGTACTGTTCGCCAGCACTATCTGGTCGCTGTATGAAGTGGGTCTGGACTGGTGGCAACTGGTGCCACGCCTGGCCTTGTGGTTTGCCTTGGGCGTGGTCCTGCTGCTGCCCTGGTTCCGCAAGCCACTGCTGCGCCAGCCTGCACCCAAGGCTACGGCTGCGTTGAGCATCGCCGTGGTCCTGGCCGGTCTCTGCGCACTGGCCAGCCAGTTCACCAACCCTGGTGAAATCAAGGGCGAGCTGGACCGTGAAACCGCCAACATGCCGAACACCGCGCCGGCCATGCCGGACGGCGACTGGAACTCCTATGGCCGCAGTGCCCACGGTGACCGTTACTCGCCCCTGGCACAGATCACCCCGGACAACGTCAGCAAGCTGACCCCGGCCTGGACCTACCGCACCGGCGACATCCCCGGCCCGAACGATCCGGGCGAGACCACTGCGGAAAACACTCCGCTCAAGGTCAACGGCATGCTGTACGTGTGCACGCCGCACAGCCAGGTCATCGCACTGGACCCAGACACCGGCAAGGAAATCTGGCGTTTCGACCCGAAGATCAGCACGCAGAACGCGCCGAACTTCAAGGGCTGGGCGCACATGACCTGCCGTGGCGTGTCGTATCACGATGACGCAGCCTACGCTGCCGCCAGCCCGGTCACCGACGCCAGCGCACCTGCCGTTGCGCCGACTGCCTGCCCGAAACGCATTTTCGTACCGACCGCCGACACCCGTCTGATCGCCCTGAACGCCGACACCGGCAAGATGTGCGAAGACTTCGGTGACAAAGGCCAGGTCGATCTGCGCGCCAACATCGGCGAGTTCGCCGCTGGCGGTTACTACTCCACTTCGCCACCGGCCGTGACCAAGAACCTGGTCGTGATCGGCGGTCACGTGACCGACAACGTGTCGGTGGACGAGCCTTCGGGCGTTATCCGCGCCTACGACGTGCACGACGGTCACCTGGTATGGAACTGGGACAGCGGCAACCCCGACGACACCACGCCGATTGCCCCTGGCCAGACCTACACCCGCAACTCGCCGAACATGTGGTCCATGTTCAGCGTCGACGAAAAGAACGGCATGCTGTACCTGCCCATGGGCAACCAGATGCCTGACCAGTGGGGCGGCAACCGTACCCCCGAGTCGGAAAAATACAGCGCCGGCCTGACCGCACTGGACATCGACACCGGCCACGTGAAGTGGACCTACCAGTTCACCCACCACGACCTGTGGGACATGGACGTCGGCGGCCAGCCGACCCTGATGGACCTCAAGACCGCCGATGGCGTGAAGCCTGCCGTGCTGGCCTCGACCAAGCAGGGCAGCATCTACGTGCTGAACCGCCTGACCGGCGAGCCGATCGTGCCGATCCACGAAGTACCGGTGCCACAGGGCGCGGTGGAAGGCGACCGCACCTCGCCGACCCAACCCAAGTCCGACCTCAACTTCATGCCGCCAGTGATGCAAGAGCGCGACATGTGGGGCGTGACGCCGTTCGACCAAATGCTGTGCCGGATTGACTTCAAGTCGCTGCGCTATGAAGGTCCGTTCACGCCGCCTTCGTTGCAGGGCACTCTGGTTTACCCCGGCAACTTCGGTGTGTTCGACTGGGGTGGCCTGTCGGTCGACCCGGTACGCCAGGTAGCCTTCGTCAACCCAAGCTACATGGCTTTCCGCTCCAAGCTGGTGCCTGCAGCAGAAGTGGCCGGCGGCCCGGGTCGCAAGAGCGAAACCGAAGGCGTGCAGCCGAACAAGGGCGCACCTTATGGCGTGATCCTGGAAGCGCTGCTGTCGCCGATGGGCCTGCCTTGCCAGGCTCCGGCCTGGGGCTACGTCGCTGCGGTCGATCTGACCACGCACCAGACCATCTGGAAACACAAGAACGGTACCGTGCGCGACAGCTCGCCTGTGCCGATCCCGTTGACCATGGGTGTGCCAAGCCTGGGTGGTACGTTCACCACCGCCAGCGGCCTGTCGTTCCTGAGCGGTACGCTTGACCAGTACCTGCGTGCCTACGACATCCGTAACGGCAAGCAATTGTGGGAAGGCCGCCTGCCAGCGGGCGCGCAGACCACCCCGATGACCTACACCGGCAAGGACGGTCGTCAGTATGTGGTGGTGGTTGCCGGCGGGCATGGCTCGCTGGGCACCAAGCAGGGTGACTACGTGATGGCGTTTGCATTGCCTGAAAGCAAGTGATGCTGATGTGACGAAAAACGGCTCCTTCGGGAGCCGTTTTTTTTGGGTGGAGTGTCAGTGAAGCCCCTTACTTCTCAATCACCTCCCCCCGCTGCGCCGCCAGCCTGGCCAGCAGCCGATTCTGCGCCGGCACCGGAACTCCCTGCGCTTCCATGGCCTTGATCAGATCCTCCACCAGCGCATTGAACTCACTGCGGCTGATGTTCTGCCCCTTGTGCGCCTCGGCCATGTCATCGCCGGTGTAGGTGCACGGCCCACCCGCCTCGACGCAGAACCTGTCAATCAATTGCCGACGCAACAACTCGATGTTCACGTTGCGAAAGTGCGCGACGATCCGCTCGTCCCGGGCCACGTTCAGCAACATTCCCTCCACGATCCGGCTGATCCCCGGCTTGCCGCCGAGTGCCTGGTACAGGCTGTCGTCACGCGCTGGCTGCTGTTGGCCCGCGCAGGCACCCAGCAACAGGGCCATGCCCAGCACATAAAGGCGCATCTCAGAAACTCCCCTGCACGGACAGGTAGGTACCGTTCTGGTTATCCAGCGTGGCGATTTCACCCAGCCGCGCATAGGCCAGCACGATCGCCAGATGCTTGTTGGGGAAATACCCGAGGAACACATCCGCCCAATCGCTTTCGCCAGCGAACGACAGGTTGTCCGGCTTCTCCCGGTACTCCACACCCAGCGCCCAGCGCGGGTTGAACAGCACGGCCACCGACCCTTCTTTCAACAAGCTGCGGCTGTCACGCCGGTCGCCACCAAAACCCAGCAGGCCCAGTTCATTAGCGCGGCTGTAGCGCACCCCGCCGTTGATCAGCAGGTTGTAGCCGAACACCGCGCCCATGAACAGGCGACTGGCCGTCAGGTAGCCCTCGACATCTTCGTCACGCTGCGCGCCGACCAGACTGGGGATGAGAAAATCCTTCTGCCGCTTATACGCCAGACCCAGCGCCACTTGCGGCAGCTGGTCGTAGATCAGATCGCCGAACAAGCGCACCTTCACGCCAAACACATCCTGACTGAGGCTGTCTTCGGGCAGCCCCAGCTTGTGCACCAGCGAGCCCAGGTCGAAGCGTTGCCTGGCGTAGGAAAATTCGATGCGATTCCCATAGCTGGCGGCCATGCCGGCTACGTCCAGCCGGTAGTCAGGCAGGTCCACGCGCGTGGCGAACGCCGTTGCGCCCCACTCGCCTTCTTCGCCGTAACCGGACAGCACCGCCCAAGGCGTGATGCCGCCGCCCGCAGCCCCGTCGATACTGCTGGCACCGCCGGTCGCCAGCAGGCGGCCTTCACTGGCATGAAGAGAAGGCTGCCAACACAGGGCTAGCGAGCACAACAACAGAGCTTTTCGCATCATGACCTCAGTGAACAACGGCAGTCGAGGTGGGCAAAGGAGGCTGCATCCAGGCTTCGAAGGCAGCCGCAGTCAAAGGTCGGCTGATCAGATAGCCTTGGGCGGTATCGCAATTCCAGCGCTCCAGCAGACGCAGGCTGTGTTCGTATTCCACGCCCTCGGCCACGACTTTGAGGCCCAGGTTGTGGCTCATCTCGATGGTGGAACGCACGATCACCGCATCCTCGCTGGTCTCATCCAGGTTACGCACGAACGACTGGTCGATCTTCAGCTCCTGCACCGGCAAACGCTTGAGGTGGGCCAATGACGAATAGCCGGTGCCGAAGTCGTCGACCGACAGGCTGATACCGCTGTCGCGCAGGCTGTTGAGCACCTTCAAGGCTTTTTCCGGCTCACGCATGATTGCGCTTTCAGTGATCTCGAAGATCAACTGCTCGGCTGATATGCCGTACAGATCGAGTAGGCGCAGGACACGCTCGTGCAGATCGGCTCCGAGCAGATCGTCCGCGGAAATGTTCAGCGACAGCTGCACGACCAGGCCGCGGGCGTTCCACTCGCTCAACTGCCGAATGCCTTCCTCGATGACCCAACGGGTCAGGGTCTGGATACTGCCGGTGCGCTCGGCCAGTTCGATGAACTCACCGGGCGAGACGTTGCCCAGTTGCGGATGTTGCCAGCGCAGCAAGGCTTCGGCCTGACGGACCTGCTTGTCGCGCAGGTCCAGCTTGGGCTGGTAGTGCAGGGACAACTCGTTGTTCGCCGCCGCGCGGCGCAGGTCGCGGATCAGGCGCACCTGACGCTGGTGCGCCAGGTCCCGGCCGTGCTGATACACCTGCAGGCGCCCCGGCATGTCGGCGGCGTCGCGCATGGCAATGGCCGAGCGCGCGAGCAATTCTTCGGCACTCAAGCCGTCGGCGGGAAAGGCGGCGATGCCGATGCGGCAGTCGATCGCCACGTCGTGCCCCCCGAAACGGTGGGGCTGCAGCAACACCTGTTGCAGTTTGTCGGCCACCGCCACGGCGCTGTCGCTGTCGACGTTTTCCAGCAGCAGGAGAAATTCGTCGGTGATCAGGTGTGCCACCGTGTCGCCGGGCCGTACCAGTTCCAGCAGGGTCTGCGCGACTTGCTGGAGCAGCTTGTCGACAAAGGTCGGGCCGCCGCTTTCGCTAAGTTCACGCAAGTTATCGATACCGACGGACAGCAGCGCGATCGGGCGGTCGGCGGCAATCGCGCTGCCGAGCCGTTCCATGGCCAATGCGCGATTGGGCAGTCCGGTCAGAGCGTCGTGCAGGGCGTTGTGCGCCAGTCGCTGCTCGCGCTCGGCAATCCCGGCCTGCATACGGCCGATGGCCTGGGCCAGCACGCCCAGCTCGTCGGTACGGTCCAGCGGCACGTCGGTCTGGTAGTCACCATGGCCGATGCGCCCCGCCGCCCGAGCCAGGCTTTGCAGCGGCAGCGAGACACTGCGTGCCAGCAGCAGCGCGCCCACCAGCGAGGCCAGCAGTGCCGCCAGGGCAATGCCGAAAATATTGCGGTCGAGCGCCATGAACGGGCGCATGGCTTCGTCCAGCGGACTCTGCAGCAGCGCCATCACCCGCCCACCCTCGGCACCGCCGCTGCTGGCCAGCAGCAACGGCTGGCTCAGGTAGGTACGTTCCTCGTGTTCGGACAAGGAAATGCGTTGCGCCGCCGATTCATTGATCTGCATCCACTGGGCGATGCTGGCGGCCAGCTCTGCCGGCTGGGTGCTGACCAGCTCGCCGGCTCTGCCCGCCTCGCTGCTGAGAAAAGACACCTGCAGGTTGGTCAGGGAATTCAGCTCCCGGGCAAGGGCCACGTCCATGCTGAAGCCCATCACCACGCGTGCGATCGGCAACGGCGCCAGCACCGGCGCCTCGACCAGCAGGTGCGGCAACCCCTGCAACGGCACGAACAGTACCGATTGATTGCTGCGGCGCAGTTCGCGCAGCGCCGTGTCGTAGCGAAACACGCTGCCGGTGGGGACCTGATCGACCGTACTGGCCAGGACCCGGCCGTCCATGTCCAGCACGAACATGTCGGTGGCACCGATACGTGCACCCTGGTTCTGCAGGGCCGAACGGATGGTGGCCGAATCGCCGCTGGACACCGCATCGCGGAAACCGAAGTCCGCCGCCAGTAACTGTACGCCGTCGCGCAAACGACGCCCGCGCATGTCCAGCAACCGCTCGAACACCCGCGTGCCCACCTGCAGCTGATCGCGGGCCTGGGCACGCACGGCGTCATTGGTGGCCACTTTGACGGCCACGGTCAACGCCCCGACCACTACCAACAGCAGCAGGATCAGGACGCAGGCGATGCGCGCCTGGAAACTAGTGCGCAGCTTCACCGGCAGCCTTTTTGAATGCCTCACTGAATGGGCTGGTCGCCGGTTCCTGCACCGCGTCGTCCGCTGTCGCTTCGACCGTCAGGGTGTAGCGCTGCGTCATGTCCGTCGTCGTCATGTCCAGTTTTCCTGTCTGCTGCACGTGTGCATCTGCACTGCGCGGATGCCACAGACTCACTTGGTAGTGGCCCGCAGGCAATTGATCGAAACGCACGCGCCCTTGTTCATCACTGACGGCGAACCAGGGATCATCGGTCACGTAGACATAGCCCAGCATCCAGTCGTGAATGTTGCAGCCCAGCACCACGACGCCCGGCTTGTCGAACAACTCCGGCTGGGTCGGCGTGCCTTCGTACAGACGCAATTCGAAGCGCTTGGCCGGTGAAAAGGAATACACCTGATGGCGGATGTTGTCGTTGTTGGGGAACGACACCGACGTGCCCGTGGCGACCGCCAACACGTGCGGCAGATACTTCTGCGCACGCTGGTCCATGATCGCCGTGGCCTTTCTGGAGCCCACAACAGCCGGGCCGCCGGAGAGGCTGAGCACCGCGTCGGCCAGGGGTGCGCCATCGGCCTGAACGATCCGTGCCTCGAACGAGGCAGCGCCGACCCAGGTACTGAAGACCAAACCGCTGAGCAAGGCGCCTAACCTGAGCATGAAATCTACCTGACGAATGGAAATGTTGCCTGCCGTCGCGTTCGGCCTGCGCCGGTTACAAGCCCGGTTACAACCCTTATCGGCCGCCCGCCGCAAAGCTTCAGTGCCGCCATTGAAACCAGTCGTGCCCTGCCCCATCTAAGCAGCATAGTCATTGACGCAGGTGCCCCATGAGCGACCAGCAGGAATCCAACGAGAATCCGTCCGAACATCTGGACAACGAGCACGTCGAGCACTCGACCCACTCCAGCACCGAACTGGCCCTGCCTGGGCAGAACCTGCCGGACAAGGTCTACGTCATCCCGATCCACAACCGTCCGTTCTTCCCCGCGCAGGTGCTGCCGGTCATCGTCAACGAAGAGCCGTGGGCGGAAACCCTCGACCTGGTCGCCAACACCGAACACCACTCGCTGGCGCTGTTCTTCATGGACACCCCGCCCGACGACCACCGTCATTTCGATACCTCCAGCCTGCCGCTGTACGGCACCCTGGTGAAGATCCACCACGCCAGCCGCGAAAACGGCAAGCTGCAGTTCGTCGCGCAAGGTCTGTCGCGCGTGCGCATCCGCACCTGGCTCAAGCATCACCGCCCGCCCTATCTGGTGGAAGTCGAATACCCGCAGCAGCCCATCGAGCCCACCGACGAGGTCAAGGCCTACGGCATGGCGCTGATCAACGCCATCAAGGAGCTGCTGCCGCTCAACCCGCTGTACAGCGAAGAGCTGAAGAACTACCTCAACCGCTTCAGCCCCAACGATCCCTCGCCGCTGACCGACTTCGCCGCCGCGCTCACCTCGGCCACGGGCAACGAGCTGCAAGGCGTGCTCGACTGCGTGCCGATGCTGCGACGCATGGAAAAAGTCCTGCCGATGCTGCGCAAGGAAGTCGAAGTCGCGCGGCTGCAGAAAGAAATCTCCGCCGAGGTGAACAAGAAGATCGGCGAGCACCAGCGCGAGTTCTTCCTCAAGGAACAGCTCAAGGTCATCCAGCAGGAGCTGGGCCTGACCAAGGACGATCGCAGTGCCGACGTCGAGCAGTTCCAGCAGCGCCTGCAGGACAAGACCCTGCCGCCCGCGGCGCAGAAGCGCATCGACGAGGAAATGCAGAAACTGTCGATTCTGGAAACCGGTTCGCCCGAGTACGCTGTCACACGCAACTATCTGGACTGGGCCACAGCCCTGCCATGGGGTGTCTACGGCAAGGACAAGCTGGATCTCAAGCATGCACGCAAGGTGCTCGACCAGCACCACGCCGGTCTGGATGACATCAAGACGCGCATCATCGAATTCCTCGCCGTGGGCGCCTACAAAGGTGAAATCAGCGGTTCCATCGTGCTGCTGGTCGGTCCGCCGGGCGTGGGCAAGACCAGCGTCGGCAAGTCCATCGCCGAGTCCCTGGGCCGACCGTTCTATCGCTTCAGCGTGGGCGGCATGCGCGACGAGGCCGAAATCAAGGGCCACCGCCGCACCTACATCGGTGCCCAGCCGGGCAAGCTGGTGCAGGCGCTCAAGGACGTCGAGGTAATGAACCCGGTGATCATGCTCGACGAAATCGACAAGATGGGCCAGAGCTTCCAGGGCGACCCGGCGTCGGCACTGCTGGAAACCCTGGACCCGGAACAGAACGTCGACTTCCTCGACCACTACCTGGATCTGCGCCTGGACTTGTCCAAGGTGCTCTTCGTGTGCACCGCCAACACCCTGGATTCCATCCCCGGCCCGCTGCTCGACCGCATGGAAGTGATCCGCCTGTCCGGCTACATCACCGAAGAGAAAATGGCGATCGCCAAGCGTCACCTGTGGCCCAAGCAGCTGGCCAAGGCAGGTGTCGACAAAAATCGCCTGACCATCAGCGACAGCGCCCTACGCACCGTCATCGAGGGCTATGCCCGCGAGGCCGGCGTGCGCCAGTTGGAGAAACAGCTGGGCAAACTGGTGCGCAAGGCAGTCGTGCAGTTGATCGACAAACCCGATGTGCCGATCAAACTGGTGCCCAAGGACCTTGAAGCTTCTCTGGGGATGCCGGTATTCCGCAGCGAGCAGGTGCTGTCGGGCAAAGGCGTGATTACCGGGTTGGCCTGGACCAGCATGGGTGGCGCGACCTTGCCGATCGAGGCGACGCGCATCCATACCCTGAACCGCGGTTTCAAGCTCACCGGGCAACTGGGCGAGGTGATGAAGGAGTCGGCGGAAATCGCCTACAGCTACATCAGCTCCAACCTTGCGCAGTTCGGCGCCGATTCCAAGTTCTTCGACGAAGCCTTCGTGCATCTGCACGTGCCTGAGGGCGCCACGCCCAAGGACGGTCCGAGTGCGGGGGTGACCATGGCCAGCGCCCTGCTGTCCCTGGCCCGCGATCAGGCGCCGAAGAAAGGCGTGGCCATGACGGGCGAACTGACCTTGACTGGGCACGTCCTGCCGATCGGCGGCGTGCGCGAAAAAGTCATTGCTGCACGGCGCCAGAAGATCATGGAATTGATTCTGCCAGAGCCCAACCGAGGCAACTTCGAAGAGCTGCCGGATTACCTAAAGCAGGGCATCACCGTGCACTTCGCCAAACGTTTTGCCGACGTCGCCAAGATTCTCTTCTAACCCATCCACCCCCTGTAGCAGCGGCGCAAGCCGCGTCAGGGGGCATCGCGTCCCTTCAAACCTACTTTATCTACCGCCGACGCGGCTCGCGCCGCTGCTACAACGGCCTCATCCGCCACACCCCTCGCGTCCTGACGCGGCGCGCGCGGTGGCTACGCCTCCAAACACCACAATCCCCTGTAGCAGCGGCGCAAGCCGCGTCAGGGG